>JAFUCQ010000089.1 GCA_017459605.1 Atopobiaceae bacterium | reverse complement strand
GCGCACCCTTCCGAGTGAGTCAAGTCCGGCTGCTCTTGAAAACTGGGCGCTCAGACGTTGCACACTTGCAGCAGAAGAAAAAGAACTCCATCTTGGCCTTGATGACGTTTTTTTGATGCTTCGCACCGTCCAAGCAGAGTTCAAATTGCGCAATATGCTCACGAAATAAGCTACGGGCAAGAATTGGTGCAATCGCCTTGATAGTTCACACAAAAGGGATGCGAGCATCACTGCCCACATCCCTGAGCCAAACTCAGAATACTTTGTTAGCTCTTAGTTAGCCCTGAAGCCACGCTTGAGCATCTTGCTCGCTGATAGGCTTGATGTCTTGACCCTTTGCATAGGGAGACTCATCTCCACCAAGGCCGCAGAGGAAATAAAAACCATTGCGAGTCTTATAGAGAGACTCCTCATACCCCGCAGGATCTCCGTAGTAGCTAAAGGCACGACTGCCAAGGTGCTCGGCTTTGTCAGTGTCATACACGTGCTTTTTTCCCTCAAACGTCTTTGTCTTACGCATAATAACCCCTCACTAACCTAGTAGCTGCTGTTTTATCGTCTGCTGTATGCGTAGCACAGTGGCGATAATCTTAAAGAGCTGTTTTGACCCCCTCGCCAAAACAACCTTAGCTATTCTAGCGATACCGTTTAATTATGCAAGTCGAGCAACTGCGGCTTTAAGCTCATCGACACGATTGAGTTTTTCCCAGCTAAAGTCTGGGTCTTCCCTACCAAAATGACCATATGCAGCTGTCTTGGTAAAGATGGGACGAAGCAGCTCAAGCTCCTCAATGATGGCCCCAGGACGCAAATCAAAGACCTCTTCAATTGCTCGCTCAATTACTTGGTCGCTCACACCCGCTGTGCCATGCGTATCAACCAAAATCGACAAAGGACTCGCAAGACCAATCGCATAGGATAGCTGCAGCTCACAGGTATGTGCCAAACCTGCGCCAACCACGTTTTTTGCAACCCAGCGAGCAGCATAGGCCGCTGAGCGATCCACCTTGGTACAGTCTTTGCCCGAAAAGGCTCCACCGCCGTGTCGTCCCATACCGCCGTAGGTATCTACGATGATTTTTCTGTCGGTAAGACCAGTATCTCCCATGGGACCGCCTACCACAAAACGCCCGGTTGGATTGACGAGAATGTCTGCGCCTTTCCAATCAATCTTGGCATTGTCCAAAACAGGGGCAATGAGCTTCTCGGTCAGATCTGCTTTGAGCTGATCCATGTCATCCATCGTGGGGTCATGTTGAGTTGAGACGAGCACACAATCGACCGCCACAGGACGCCCATCTTCATAGCGTACACTCACCTGTGTTTTGCCATCGGGACGAAGATAGCTTATATCTCCATGCTTGCGCAGGTATGCCAAGCGCTCGGCGAGCCGTGATGCAAGTGTGATAGGCATGGGCATCAAGACGTCAGTCTCATCAGTTGCATAACCAAACATCATGCCTTGATCGCCCGCGCCAATACGGTCAAGCGCCGAGGCGTCTGGGCGCAAATCCCCATCGACTCCCATGGCAATGTCTGGAGACTGATCGTGGATGAGATTGATAACACCACAGGTATCGCAGTCAAAACCGTACTTTGCGCGGTCATACCCAATGTTTCTCAAGGTGTCTCGAACAATTTGCTGGATATCAACATAGGTAGCTGTGCGAATCTCACCCGAAACGATGACAGTACCTGTGGTAATGAGCGTCTCGCAGGCACAGCGAACGTTGGCACGCGAAGCAGCAACACCTCGTGGAGAGACGTAGCCTTCTGATTCAAGCCGAGCTTCCTTGGTAAGAATTGCATCAAGCACAGCATCAGATATCTGGTCACAGATCTTATCAGGATGGCCTTCTGTCACTGACTCAGAGGTAAATACATGATTCTTGGGTATCATACTTCCTCACCTTCACGGACGTATGCGGAGTTTCGCTCTCTAGGGTAGCGCATCAAGTCGACAACAATTAAGAGAAACTCAACCATAGACTGAGACAAGGCATCACAGGAGACAATTTTCAAATGTTCTATGCTTAAGAGGTTTTCACAGGCGCCACGCCTGCATGTACTGAGTTCAGGGGCGTTTGTGCTTTGCCCACATCACCAGCTCCTCATGCGTGTTTGCAAGCGCACCTGCCATAACCAATTCAAGCGCTTCTTCGAGCAGTCGACCCAAACGAGCATCTTGTGCAAAGCCCAGCTCTATGAGGTCGCCTCCCCCAATGGCAAGATTGCGGATCTGCCATGCAGACTGTCTGTCAAGCTCACGCCTGAGCACAGCTTCAATACGGTCGATTTCTTCAACATAGTCTCGACAGCGTGCCGTCTTTGCGCAAGCATCAGCTCGCTTCAAACAGAGCAGCTCAAAGGCAAGCGCCGAAGCTCGTCCTGGACAGGCTTTCTCGAGCTGATAGAGCATATGTCGAACCGATGTCGCATCAGGCAAAACAGGACAATCATGAAAGCGAATGAGCGCTCTGCACTCACCAATCACCGTCGTTGGCACTGAGAGGCGTCGCAGAATCTTTCGAGCCATTCCTGCCCCACAGATCGGATGCCCAAAAAAGTGTCCCTGTCCTTGCGGGTCGAGGGTAAAACATGCTGGTTTTGCCACGTCATGAAGCAGCGCTGCCCACGCAAGTGCACCTGACACTTCGCCACCTGAGAACTCTTCAACACCCTCTATGACCCGCTCGGTGTGCTCAAGCACATCGAACGCATGGTAGATGCTGCGTTGGTCAAAGCCCCGACACGGCGCAAGCTCAGGAATAACCGCACACATGAGCTCAGGCTGCGTTCTCAAGGCTCGAGCAGCGTGTCCCGAGCGCACAATAATGTCGAGTTCGGCTCCTATACGCTCACGCGCAATATGCTCAAGCTCTGGGATGTGTCTTACGAGAGCAGCGGCGGTTTTCTTTTCAAGAGCAAAATCATAGCGACACGAGAAACGCAAGGCTCGAAGCAGACGCAGAGCATCTTCAGAAAACCGTGTATCGGGATCTCCCACCGCGCGAATGAAACCTGCTTGCAGGTCTTGTGCTCCCCCAAAAGGATCAAGCAGCCCTCGTGTTGGATGCCATGCCATTGCGTTGATAGTAAAGTCTCTTCGAGCAAGATCTTCTCGGATATCGCTTACAAATTGCACACGGTCGGGATGGCGATGATCTGAGTAGGTACCCTCCGTGCGGTAGGTAGTAACCTCTATCGGCTGACCCATCACAACTGCAGTCACCGTTCCATGAGCGATACCGGTCTCATGGACTGCTATGCCTGACAGGCGCAAGGCTTCAGCCGTGTTGCTCCAATGTGCAGAGCAGGTAATATCAAAGTCGTGAGGGATTGTGCCGAGAAGAGCGTCTCTCACACAACCTCCCACAAACCATGCTTCATGTCCTGCCGCCTCAAGGACGTCTATGACACGGCGCGCAGCATCAGTCAGCGTGTGGTCATGAAGGATTGATAGTGTTGCATCAAACGAGGAGCGCTCACTCATTGCAATCCTCACAAAATATAGGGGCTGTCGAGTGTTCCTTCAGAGGTATTAGTTCCTGCCTGAGGCTCAATGATTGCCGTTGGCTCTGGCTCGGATTGCTCTTCTTGCGGTGCAGGTTTGGTACATGTGAAGGCTGCAATCGCAATGAGTGCTGCGAGAAGTACCATCACTCCCACAAGGATAAGCTGCTTCATTTTGAGTGTCGCTGACACGTCGACCTGTCGAGGTTTTTCGTACCTTCTGTGAGGACGTTGTCTTTGAGTATGTTGCGCCGTGCGGCGTCTTTCGCTCATTGCCATTCATCTTTCACTTGTTGTGAGACCTCAGGATGAGAAGCCCGTCTTGTATCGCTGTTGCTGCCTGTTGTAGTGTAGCGTTGTTTTGTCGAGAAGACCTGTTGTGCTGTGAAACTTGTTGTGCCGTGAAGCTTTATCTCATAGTGGAGCCACGTTTTGCTGTCGTGTACCCCTCACCATAGTACCGAGTCCTCACGACGCCGCCAACTACCGTTTCTCACTACAGCTCAGAAAACTGAGGATTCGTTGCTTTCCACAGGCGCTCTCCTGCGGCAAGCTCATCGATTGCATCACAAAAGCTCTGCTCGTCTCCCGCCTTGAATGCGATTGTCAACTGGACATCCTCAGTAAAAAGAGAGTCTTTAATTTTTCCTCCGGCATCGCTTGCAAGACGACTCACTCGGTCATAGAGGGCATAGGGCAGCTGCACCACAACCTGAACCACAAGACACATCTCAACAACACTGCCATCATCACGTGCTTGAGCTACCGCCGCCTGAGTTGCAGCCGTATAGGCACGCACCAAACCACCTGGCCCCAACAAGGTACCGCCAAAATAGCGCGTGACCACACAACACACATCAGCAAGACCCGCCCCACGGAGCACCTCAAGGGTGGGCATACCACTCGTGCGCTGGGGTTCTCCGTCATCTGAGCAACGCTCCTTCCCGCTTGAAAGAATCCATGCGGGAACGTTATGCCGAGCATCATGATGGCGAGCTCTCACAGCAGCAATATGAGCTTCTGCCGCTGCCTCGCTTTCGACATGAACCAGCTGAGCAATGAAGCGGCTTTTTCTATCGACAAACTCTGCAGTTGCTTCAACGCCTGAGCGAAGTGTTTTGTAGGCATCCCGCGCCATAGTTGTGCTCCTCCTTCGTAGCTACGCAGCCATTCTAACAGCTGAAGAGCACAACCTCGTTGCAAGCCACATGCCTTCTCCTTAGCTATGTGTTATTCTGTTTGGGTTTTAAGCTATATGACACGCTGGTTAAGCGCGGATTTGGAGGATGCAATGGATACGATGCGCAGTGTAACAACAGACGACCTCGCCCGTTCACGAGAGGGTTTTTTTGCTGAGCGAGCAAACATTATTGCCAAAAATGCCGTAAGTGCACAGGGCATTCGTGCGGTTGCCCGTGTTCCCGAAGGCGTTGCACAAAACGCTATGAGCTGGGACTACGAGGTCACTCAGGGAGAGCGCACCAACCAAGAGCGAAGTGGTCGCTGCTGGATGTTTGCCAGTCTCAACACGTTTCGCTATCGCACCATTAAAAAGTACAAGCTCAAGAGCTTTGAGTTTAGCCAGGCGTTCCCTCTGTTTTACGACAAGCTCGAGAAGAGCAACTGGTTCTTTGAGAACATCTTGGACACCCTCGACGAGCCGCTTAATGGCCGTCTCGTAGCATACTTGCTGCAAGACCCCATTGGCGACGGTGGTCAGTGGGACATGTTTCGCAGTCTCGTGAAAAAATACGGCGTGTGTCCCAAAGAGGCCATGCCCGAGACTGCCTGCTCGCGCTCAACCCATGAGATGGACAGCTATCTCACTCGCTACCTTCGCGGCGGAGCCAAGCGTCTGCGCGAAGCTTATGCAGCAGGTGTTGCAGCAGATGAGCTGCAGGCTATGAAAAAGACCATGATGGATGAGGTTTATCGTCTGCTCGTGACCTGTTTGGGCGAGCCTCCTGCACGCTTTGACGTGCGTCTGCGCGATAAGGACAACAAGCTTGTTCTGTCAGGAAGCTTCACGCCGCTTGAGTTTTTTGATGAGACCGTTGGTATGGAGCTCGATGACTACGTGAGCCTCATTTCTGCACCGACTGCCGACAAGCCCTTTGGCCACAGCTACACGGTCGACCGCCTAGGCAATGTTGTTGAGGACGGCGGCGTGCTCTACCTCAACCTCGAGCCCAAGCGCCTGAAAGAGGCAGCGATTGCTCAGCTTAAAGACGAGCTTCCGGTGTGGTTTGGCTGTGATGTAGACCAGAGCTATATCCGCGAAGAGGGCATTATGGATCGCGCTGTTCTTGACATTGATGGTCTGTTTGGTTTTGAGATTGAGACCTGCATGGACAAGGCTGAGCGCCTTGATTACGGTGAGAGCCTCATGACACACGCCATGGTGCTTGAGGGCGTGAAGCTTGATGACGACGGTAATCCTGTGCTCTGGAAGGTTGAGAACAGCTGGGGCAAAGACCACGGACGCGATGGCTTTAACACCCTGTCGGACCCGTGGTTTGACGAGTACGTATATCAGGTGGTTGTTGACAAGAAATACCTGAGCGACGACGAGCGTAAGGTCTTGGAGAGCGAGACCCCCACACGGCTTGAGCCGTGGGATCCCATGGGCTCTCTCGCCCGGAGCTGTTAGGCTTTCTCACTCGGAGCTGCCTTCTGTGACCTTAGCTGATGTGACAAGCGATTCTTCCACGAGCGCCCCAGCTGGAGCCACTGGTTCTCTGGGCGCGCTCATACCATGGCCAGACGATGAGCACTACCCTAACATTTCACCAGATGATGCCCTTGAGCTCTTTTTGAACTGGTGCGAGCAGGCTGGATACGAACTGTGGCCCCACCAAGAAGAGGCACTACTTTCTCTTGCCGCAGGTGAGCACCTTGTGCTCGGAACTCCAACCGGCTCGGGTAAATCACTGGTTGCACTGGGAGCGTGTTTCATGAGCGTGTGCACCAATCGCCGTGCCTACTACACCGCTCCCATCAAAGCCCTTGTGAGCGAGAAGTTCTTTGAGATGGTTCGCCTCTTTGGGAATGACAACGTAGGCATGCTTACCGGCGATGTTGTTATCAACTCAGCTGCGCCCATCATCTGTTGTACGGCAGAAATTCTCGCCCAAGATGCCCTAAGACAAGGCAACGAAATTGACTGCGGTTGTGCCGTTATGGACGAGTTTCACTACTATGGCGATGCCGACCGTGGCTGGGCATGGCAGGTTCCGCTCATCACCTTGAATAAGGTGCAGTTTGTGCTCATGAGTGCAACCTTAGGAGACATGAGCTCCATTACATCTGAGCTCGAAAAGAGAACACAGCGCTCGGTAGCAGACGTGAGCGATGCCCCACGACCCGTGCCTCTGAGCTTTGAGTTTGCAATAAGTGCGCTTGAAGCCACCGTAGAGCGTTTGCTTGAGCGCGAAGATGCTCCCATCTACATAGTGCACTTTGCCCAAGAAGCTGCCTTCAAAAGTGCGAGCGCCTTGGTGAGCTATGGTGTTTCAACCAAAGAGCAACGCCAGTCCATCAAAGAGGCGCTCATAGGGGTCTCGTTCTCGACGGCTTTTGGCAAGAGTCTTAAGCGGCTCTTGCTCGGAGGTGTCGGAGTGCATCATGCTGGTATGCTTCCACGCTATCGTCTGCTGGTGGAGAAGCTCGCGCAGCAGGGGTTGCTACCAGTCATTTGTGGAACCGACACCTTAGGTGTGGGAATCAACGTACCCATTCACACGGTGCTGCTCACCGCACTGGCCAAGTTCGACGGACATCGTCAGCGCAGACTCAATGCCCGTGAGTTCCATCAAATTGCAGGCCGTGCGGGTCGAAGTGGCTTTGACACCGAAGGGCTTGTTGTAGCACAGGCAACCGAGTTTGACATCGATGCGGCACGCGCTCTTGCCAAAGCTGGCGGAGACGCAAAGGCCGCCAAAAAGATTCGCACCAAAAAGCCACCTGAGGGCTTTGTTGGCTGGAACGAGCAAACCTTTGACCGTTTGGTTGCCGCGTCTCCAGAAGCCCTGAAATCGCGGATGAAGATAACGCATGCCATGGTCTTGGCTGAGGTAATGCAGGGAGGAGATGCTCACGCTCGCACACATGCGCTGATTGATGATGCTGGTGTTGAGCCAAGCGTTTCCCTACGTCTCCACACACGCGCAGATGAGATCTTTGCCACCCTCATGGATTCAGGGGTCATTGAGTGTCGCTCGACTCCCGAAGGAGAGCTCTGGGCACCAACCATCGACATCCCTGAGGACTTTGCACTTGACCAGCCGCTCTCCCCTTTCATGCTGGCAGCACTAGAGCTTCTCGACCGAGAATCTGACTCCTACGCATATGAACTCATCTCCATGGTTGAAGCAACCTTGGACGATCCATACCAGATTCTGCGTGCACAAGAGCGCATGGCGCGTGATCAAGCCATGCAGGAGATGAAGGCAGACGGTATCGATTATGACGAACGGATGGAGCGTATTCGAGAAGTGAGCTACCCCAAGCCGCTCGAAGAGCTCCTCGAGGGCGCCTATGAGCGCTACTGCAACGAGGTACCGTGGGCTCGTGACTTTGCACCGCATCCTAAAAGCGTGCTTCGGGATATGATTGAGAGTGCTTCAGATTTCAAAGGGTATATCCAACGCTGCGGAATTGCGCGCTCAGAGGGCTTGCTTTTGCGCTACCTTTCCGATGCTTACCGCGTTTTGTCTCGTACCGTTCCTGCTGAGTACTATGACGAGCAGCTCGAACAAATTGTCGGCTGGCTGGTCTTGGTGGTACGTGGCACCGACTCGAGCCTCATTGACGAATGGGAAGGCGGCTCAGGTAGCGCAAACGATGCGAGCTCTGCCCTTGCACCCCCTGAGGCACAGTCGCTGGTCAAAGACCGAAAAGCCCTCGTACTTCTCGTGAGAAATGCGCTCTTTGCCCGCGTCAAACTTGCTGCAGCACGAAATGCCGAAGATCTCGGACTGCTCGACGAGGACTGGGGCTGGAAACAGCAGCGCTGGCAGGCAGTCTTGGATAGCTACTTTGACGAGCATGAAGAGATTCTCATCGATGCCGATGCCCGTTCATGGGACTATCTCAGCATTGACGAAACAAGCGAAGCAGACGGTATCTGGAACGTCCGTCAAGTGTTCAAAGATGAATCGGACGACCGAGATTTCTCGATTGTCGCAGAGCTTGACCTACTCGCCACACAAGACCAAGGATCTGCTGTCTTTACAAGCTATCGCGTTGGATTCTTCGAAGATTTAGCGACTGGTAACGATTAGAGCAGTCATGGTGCTTCGTTGTTTGTCCTGATGTTCGAGGATGGTCTACAAATTTCGGAGTATGGAAGTGGCTAGCTCGAGCATACGCAGGGCAAGCTCTCGATTGTCTACGATAAGGTCATAGCCTAAGTCCTGCGACAAAATGCCCGCCTTCACCGTACGGGAAACCTCACCTCGAGTATGAGCATCCATATCATCAAACCAGTTTTCGCTTCCCACATAGGACGAGACGCGATTGACCTCTCTTTGTGCTTGCTCAAACTCATCTAGGACGGCTTCAAAGTGATCGATTGCGCCACGGGCCGCATCAAGTGCTGCCTCAGCTGCAGAAATTCTCTCGGTTCTATCCATAGAAGCCTCCTCGCACACTACATACACGGCTTAACCCCATGGTGGGGCGTCTCCCGCCTACAGCCTACATCAGCTGTTCAAACATACCCGCAAGCTCACGACGCGCGGTCTGCTGCTCAGCTTCAGTAAGGTCTCCTTTTGAGTTGGCAGTCCCATTTGGAACACCCATGTGAGCAGCCAGAACAACACCATCTTTTACAAAGAAGGTCTCAGGAACATACAGGTGGCGTCTGCCCTGCTCGTCATCATCGAGCCACTCACCAAAATACTCGACAAAGGTGTCGTAGTCATCGATATCGAGATTGGATTCCCACGAAGGATTTTCGCGCGTGTCAATGTAGCCAATCGTTGTGTTAAACTCCTCTGCCACCTCGTTCAAGATGGGCAAAAAGTGGTTGCAATGAGGACAGCTCTCATAGCCCGTATACAGGATGAAGGTCTTTTTTTGTTTGATGAGTTCTTCAACCTCAAGCACGTTGGTTTTAACGAGATGAGACGTTCCCGTGAAATCAGAGAGTGCGTAATAGCCCGTCAAGTCGGCGGCTTTGCCCCCACGAAAGGGGGACTCAGGGAATTGTTTGGCTGAGCCAGATTGAGCCTGTGATACACAGCCTGAAAACATCACCAGTACAGCAAGAAGCATTGCTTGAACGAGATGCGTTGCACTCTTTAGCTGTTGGCTTTTGTGACTTGTTGAGATGAACAAAGACTTCATGTGCTCTACCTCTCGTTTCGTGGTCTTCACACGACTCATGATGGCGTTATTTCAGCTTTGTAATCGCGAAACATGATTAGCATCGAGCCAGCGTCTGCGACTCAAGAAATTCCACAGACTCACAATGACCGCAGATGCAAGTTTTACGACCATGTAGTAGTTGTCCTTGACATAGCTCACCGGGCTCACCCCAAAGTTGAGCACAAGCACTTCTCCCAACCACATAATGAGCTCGTTTAGTATCAATCCTATGGTGGCAAGAACGCTAAACGTTGTAAACTCACGTCTTCGTGACAAGTCATCGCGTCTGGCATATACAAAGCGCATTGATGCCATGTAGTTGTAAACCAAGGACACTACAAACGAAATTGCCGCAGATAAAATAGGGTGCAGTCCAACAAACGATGTCAAGATAACAAGGAGCACAAAGTCGATAGCAAATGCACTCACACCAACAACGGCAAAGCGGGTAAATTGTTTGAGAACGCCTTTCAACAGCGTGGCCTCGTTTCTGAGTCACACCCATCTGTTGGGTTGTCTCGTATTGCGAATAATGCGTACATCTCACACAATACAGGCTGCTACAGGGCACCACACCATTATGTAGATGCTTCTGTAGAGGATACTCCGAGTTGCGAAAAAAGCTAGGACTCTGTGGGATTCTTGCAACAGAGCTGTTCAAATTCACACATAATGAATGCTTGAGGACTCACTTAGTATTAGTATTAGGATGATGTTTGTGAGGTTGAGAGCTGTTCTCAACAAGCTCCAAACATACCCATATGCAAACATCGAGCCTCAGGGTATACGCACGGAAAGGTCGGTCATGGCTCAAAACGATTCAGAGAGGCGACGCTCAAGTAGCCGCGCTCGTTCCAATAACTCTCACGCTAGTTCATCTGCTTCACGCTCAACGCGCTTAGCAAGAAGCAATGCCTCTGGCAGCTCCCGTTCTACGCGCCAGAATGGTTCGCAATCACGAAGTGCAGGTCGCTTGACGAGCAGTTCAAGCACTAACTCGAAAACCCTCGGGAGCGCACGCAGGCAGAGCAAAGCAAGCGATTACAGTCTCAACCGCTCCAAGAAGGCAAGTCCGTCTCGGCTGGGACGGCTCGAACCTAAAGAGATTGCTCTACTGGTAGGAGCACTGCTACTGCTCATCTTGCTGATTGTAGGGATTGCCAGCTGTGCACGTTCGTGCACCTCACCTGCCCCTCAAGAGGAGCCAGCAGTAGAAGAATCAAGTGTTGTCCAGCAGCTCAATCCGCAAGACTCACGTGTCGCCTTTGGCACCTCGACTGAGCTGACAACCGCCTTGAGTGCAGCTCTCGACAAAGCAGAGGCCATCCAATACATCGCTGAGCATGCCAATGAGTATCCCGAGGGTCTTGTTGAGCTTGCCCTCCGTGAGGAGTCGGCCATTGATTTTGTTCGCAACTACGCAAGCGCCTCAAAAACGGGAGACGCTTTTGAAGATCCCATTACCCAAGGAACCGTGCCTCCCCTGTTCTGCTTTGATAAGCGCTGGGGTGCAGTTGACTATAACGGCAAGCCTCTTGCACTCGCTGGAAGTGGCCCTACCTGCTTGTCGATGGCGTACATGGGTTTGACAGGCCGCTCCGATGCAACCCCTGCTGTCTTGGCACAGCTCGCAGTCCGCTCAAATCAAGCAAAGGGCGACTCGGGCACCGACCCCGACTTCTTTATTGGCGAGTGCGGCAACATGAACATTGGCTGTATTGAAGAGGAAGTTGCAGCAGGAATCCTCATGGATGCGCTGTACCAGCGAAATGTTGTCTTGGCACAGGTAAAGGCAAATACGCTGACCGATGAGGCACACTGGGTCCTCGTTTGTGGTTACAACGAAAATGGAGCCGTCATTGTCTACGACCCCACATCAACCGAGGTTTCAAGCCATGAGTGGGATGCTGCAACGGTCAGCACCGCTTCAAACAAGTTCCTCACACTCACACCTGCAGCTGAAGGCTATGGCGAGGGTTACAGCTACTACATTGGACAAGACGATCCGGTGAGCGAGTCAGATGCTGCAGTAAGCGGATCTACCAGCTCATCTTCGGGCAGTTCAGACTCATCTTCGAGCACAAACTCATCATCTGAGACACAAAGCAGCTCCACAGACGAGAATAGCTCCGCTGATGAGACGAGCTCAGAAGAGTCAAGCTCGGACTCGGGTGAGACGGACAGCGAGTCGTCTCAAAACCAAGAAGAGAATGAGGGCTAAAGCACTGCTCGGCTAAAAGTCCTAAAGTCCTGCTCGGCTAAAGTCCTGCTCGACGCTCGAGCTCGGAGAGGCGGTCGTTAAAGCGAGCCGTTGCATCATCGATACGAGAAGCCGCATCACTGGCGCGCTCAGTGGGTGTCTCGGCCTGTGTAGGAGCAGGCCCTAACAGCATGGTTGCCGCAAGGTTTTCGGCCGCATCAATAAAGAAGGCTCGGTCAGCCTCAGGAAGGTTATCAAGGCGCTGCAACATGAGGTTGAGCGAACCGTCGCTGAGACTCTGTACCAGCCCTGAAAACGTTACCTCTCCAGAGGCACGAACGAGCTTGTACAGCACTTCTACCAAACGCTCGCGCTCAGCGGCATTCATCTCAGAAAGCCACGACTGCAGGCGCTTGTTGGTCTTATACGAGTCGTAAGAAATTGCCTTGTCGCAGGAAAAATCACAACCCTCAACAAGCCACGTAAAGGGCGAATGCTGCATAAGACCCGGTTTGCTGCTCCGAACAACCGTGCAATCTTGCCAGTGTTCTTCAAACAACAGGCCAACGAGCGACTGATCAGGGATGGTTTTGTCAACAAGCTCCCATGCATCTGTCCAAGCTGCATCATGCGTTGTTGCGGCTGTCATACCGGGGCCATCATGAGAAAAGCAGCGAGTCACGCGCTTGCGCACGCTCTCGTCAGCACGCATGGTGGCATACACCGCCAAGTTTCCTCCCTTGGAATGCCCACCAACGTACAAAGGTCCCTCGCAGCTCTGAGCCACGCGAGATAGGTATGCGTGAGCCGAAGCTTGAGCAGGAATGGGCGACTGAAACGCCATGTTGAAGTTTTCTTTCCAACCAAGAAGCGTGTTGTCGGTTCCTCGAAAAGCAACGTAGGTACTTCCATCAGGGATACGATAGCTTGTTGCTGAGAACTGCTCCTCGTTTTTCTGAGACCAGTTCTCCTCATGCAAGCACGCTATCACCGACGAAAAGCGCCCAGAAGCAGCTGCGGCCTGCGCGAGCTTCTCGGATGCCTCCCAGTTGTGAAGCGGAGCACACATCTCGGTGAGGCGAGACTTCTCTAGAAGCTCACTGAGGGACATGCCTTTCTCACTTCGAATCTCGGTGAGTGCGTCTGGAATCCAAAAGTTGGCAAGCCACGACAAAACCAAACTATCGACGCGATTGAGCGGACGCTCAGCAAACGAATCTTGCTGCTCACGCACATAATCGATAATGTCTGCCATGGTGCTTCCTTTCAGCTCGTATGTATAAGCCCAGCGCTCTGGTAACAGATTTCTTATTCGCACGGCCGAGCGCTGTGGCGACACATCTTCTGTGCAAGCCCAGTACCTGCGACCGTATTAGTCAACGCGCTCGTCTCCCCAGAAAAACAGAGCTACCGTTCCGGGGCCGGTGTGACAGCCAATCGTCGAGCCAATGTTGAAGAGCTCCACCTTACCATTGAGATGAGGGAAACGCTCCTCGATAAGATCGGCGAGCGCCTGTGCATCTTCTCGGCATTCTGAGTTTGAGATAAAACACTTTCCTGAGTAGGCCAGACCGTCTTGGGCATGCTTTTCCATCTTGGCAAGCGATGCCTCGATGGCGCGACGCTTGGTGCGAATCTTTTCTCGCACAGCGAGCTTGCCCTCATAATCGACATTGAGCAGCGGACAAATGTTGAGCGCCCCACCAATGAGACCCGCGGCCTTCGACACACGGCCACCGCGCACAAAGAATTTGAGATCTGTTGAGAAGAACCAGTGCTGCAGTTCTTTTCGGTGTGAGCGTGCCCACGCTACAAGCTCGTCGTATTCCATGCCCTCATCGCGAAGGTCGGCGAGTGTCTCGACAAACAAGCCATAGCCAGCAGATGCTGCCATTGAGTCGATAATGGTGAGCTTTTGGTCAGGGTACTTTGGTGCGAGCTGAGCCGCTGCAGCAACGGCAGACTCATAGGTTCCCGAGATACCAGACGACAGAGTTGCATGTATGACGTCTTTTCCCTCTGCAAGAAATTTCGAGAAAAACTCGATGTAATCGCCGATAGACACTTGGGAGGTCTTTGCGTCTTCGCCTGCGAGCATGCGCCGATACAACTCAGCAGGAGGCACCGTTACACCAAAGTCGTCTTTCATAGGTGTAGATCCCAGCTGAAAGTTAAAGTAGATATAGTGAACATCTCTTCGATCAAGCCACTCTGGTGTTAAGTCAACTGGTGAACAACAGCTCAACACATAATCGCTCATGTTTCTCCTTACTCGCTCGTTCAGTGTCGTGCTCCGCTTGGCTACCACATGCGTTCATTGCTCTTTGGGAAGTCGCAGCTGTGACCCGTACGCATGTGAAGCGTTGTGTACGCTTAAAACTGATTCTGCGATATTCCTTAAGGCTTAAGATTACTGCTTTTTGAACCATTTGAGGGCTGTTTTTTCTACCATGCGCAAAAAAGCATAAGCGAGTAGAATCTGGCAGGAAGAAAGCTTTGTGGTGTCGCGCGCCTTTGGCTGTCGTTGGTCTTGTGCGCGCGAAAGCATACGGAGAGGAGCACCATGGCTTGCGAAGAACAAGAACAAGCTGCACGAGAAGGTAGGGATATTTCACCCCGTGAGTTTGAAGAGCACGCACTGTCAGACTGCAAGCGCGTGATTGGCGTTATGTCAGGCAAGGGAGGCGTCGGAAAGTCGCTCGTTACCGGCATTCTTGCCTGTGAACTACAGCGTGCTGGTATGTCGGTTGGCATTCTCGATGCAGACATTACCGGCCCTTCTATTCCGCGCATGTTTGGCCTTGCCGATGCTGGTGTCGAAGGTTTTGGCGACCTTTACTTGCCGCGTATTAGTGAGGGCGGCATCAAGGTTATGAGCACCAATTTACTACTCCCCCACGAAGATGACCCCGTTTTGTGGAGAGGTCCCATGCTTGCAGGCGCCATTCGCCAGTTTTGGTCACAAACCAGCTGGGGTCCGCTCGACTGCATGCTTATTGATATGCCCCCGGGCACGGGCGATGTGGCGCTTACCGTGTTTCAGTCGTTGCCTGTTGACGGTGTGATTGTGGTTACCTCGCCGCAAGATTTGGTTTCAATGATTGTGGGCAAGGCAGTTCACATGTGCGAGCGCATGGAAATCGATGTACTTGGCTTAGTCGAAAACATGGCATACGTTCGCTGTCCTGATTGCGGACGCGAGATTGAAGTCTTTGGTACCAGCCACCTCGATGAAGCATGTGAGCGCTACGGTCTTGCCTCACTGGGACGCCTACCGCTTGACCCGCGTTTTGCATCAATGTGTGACACGGGCACGCTGGAAGCAGGTCTTGAAGCTGGTTTGCTGCCGAGTGCCGTTGATGTTATACGTGCCATTGAGCCCCATAGCTCTGAGAAATAGGAACTCATGGCTCGCCCAGCTCGCATAAAACGGAGTGCTCGCAAACGTGAACTCGAAAAAGCAGCCGCAGCAGTAGTTCTTCCTGAAAGCTGCGACGTATGTGTTGTGGGTGGCGGCGCCGCAGGACTCGTTGCCGCCATTGCCGCTGCCGAGGCAGACGCTCGGGTGGTGGTAGTTGAGCGCGAGCTCGAGTGCGGGAGAACCATCCTTGCTACAGGGGGTGGCCGCTGCAATTTTGCCAATCGGCAGCTCTCGCCTGAGCGCTACAACAACCCTGAGTTTGTGCATGCCGTCTGTGGCGAGTCATGGCTCGACGACATCTTGGAGTTCTTTGCAGCAAGTGGTCTTGCATGGACCGAAGAAGAAGAGAGGCTCTATCCTACCAGTATGCAGGCGGCAAGCGTGCGAGAGGTACTCCTCGCTCGAGCCCAGCGTGCTGGTGTTATCTTGGCATGCGGCAGGACAGCTCAGGCTCTCGAGCTTCTGGCGTGCGAGGACTCATCGCCGAAGGAAGCTCGCTGGGAGCTGCAACTTGACTCTGAGCTTCTCGGCAAAGCAACGATACGCTCGCATTGTGTCATTCTTGCAAGCGGTGGTAAAGCGTGTCCCTCGGGGCATGACCTTGCTTCGAGCGAGGCTTTACCTGTTTTGTGTCCGCTCGCAGCAGATGGACTTCCCTTCTCTCAGCTCGACGGCAGGCGCGCCCGAGTTGCGGCATCATTGATGCGCAACGGACATTGTGTTGCTTCTGAGCGAGGAGAGCTCTTATTTCGAGACTACGGAGTGTCGGGCATTGTGGTCTTTGATTTGTCTCGTTTTGCGCAGGCAGGAGATACACTTGTTCTTGATTTGGTTCCTGATGTAAGTGCCGAGCAGCTCGAAAAGCTCTGTCAGGCAGCAGGCTCTGCCGCAGGGATTGTCGACCCCATTATTGCTGAGGTACTTTGGGGTAACGCTCGCCAAAACAGTTTTGGAGAGGAGCGCCTGAGCTTTGATGCACAAACCCTCGCCTCACAGATGAAGGCTCTCAGCTGCACAGTTCGCTCACGATACGAAACCGAACATGCTCAAGTCATGCGCGGAGGGCTTGTCACGGCATCCTTTGACCCTGAAAGCCTTATGGCACGCTCACGCCCGGGGTTGTTTGCCTGCGGAGAAGCCCTTGATATTGATGGGGCCTGTGGGGGCTTTAACCTTGCATGGGCGTGGAAAAGTGGCTTAGTTGCCGGCAACAATGCAGCCCAGATGTGCCTGAGTAAAGCGATGGTGTAGCCACATGATTGAGGTATCCAACATACGAGTTGCTCTGAACAAAGCTGGCGAGACTGAACAACGTGCGCGCGATGCCCTTTGCTCTGAGCTCGCTTGTGTACTGAGTGTGAAAGCATCTGCTTTGAAAGGATTTGAGCTACAGAAGCGCTCCATTGATGCTCGCAAGAAAAACCGCATTGTGCTTAACCACAGCGTGCGTTTGAGCTTGGCTCCATCACTTGAGTCAGAGCTTGTCTCGGCAGGAAAAGTACGTGCAGTTGACACGACCCCACCCCTGTGGCCCTCGCCTGCAGGCTTGCTTTCTCGGAGCTCGCACAACGCGACGTCTCCGATCAGCTCACCAACTGATCCTCTTTTCGCTAGCGCACCAGTTGTTGTTGGAGCAGGATGTGCGGGGCTCTTTTGTGCGCTTGCCTTAGCTCGAGCAGGCGCTCATCCCCTACTTATCGAGCGAGGCGACAATGCAGCTCGGCGCACGCAGCTGGTACGCGAGCACAATGAGAGTGGTATTCTCGACAGCGAGAGTAACATTCAATTTGGTCTGGGAGGCGCAGGTACGTTTTCTGATGGCAAGCTCGCCACAGGCACGCGCTCTCCCTACCATCGACTCATCTTAGATGAGCTTGTGAGTTGCGGGGCTTCTCAACAGATTCTCTGGGACGGACACCCCCACGTGGGAAGCGATGTCTTGCCAACGGTGGTAACAAACATCGTCAAGCATATTGAAGACGCTGGCGGAACCGTTCTGTTTCGCACACGCATGACCGACCTTGAGCTCATCGGCAATCAGGTAGGTGCTCTTCGTGTTGAGAGTCAGGGAGTGGAGCGCCGCATTGCCTGCTCTCAGCTTGTACTCGCGTGCGGGCATTCTGCTCGTGATGTCTTTGCGCTTCTTCATGAGCGGGGTGTGGCGCTTGAGCGAAAGCCTTTTGCGATGGGTGTGCGCATTGAGAGTCTTCAAGCAGACGTTGACCATGCGCTTTATGGCTCATACGCAGGGCATCCTCTGCTCGGCGCCGCTCCATACAAATCAGCGGTGCATCTTCCAAATGGTCGCTCTGCCTTTACTTTTTGTATGTGTCCGGGAGGCCACGTAGTGAGTGCTGCCAGCGAGGCTGGTGGGGTGTGTACCAACGGAGCAAGCCTCAGCGCTCGTGATGGCATCAATGCTAATGCTGGTTTGCTTGTAGGTGTAGAGCCCGATGACCTCGACGGCACCGACGTGCTTGCTGGCGTTGAGCTGCAGCGCCACTGCGAGCAGGCTGCCTATGAACGAGGAGGCGGGGCTTTTGTGGCTCCAGCTCAGCTGGTGGGAGACTTTTGTCGCAAACAAGCCTCAAACGGGGTTGGTGGCGTCCGTCCAAGCTATCCGCGGGGGGTTTACTGGGGATCAATCGAGGACTGTCTTCCCTCTTATGTAAGTCAAACACTGCGAGAAGCGCTGCCACTGATGGGACGCAAGCTCCCGGTTTTGTCGGCAGATGATAGCGTGCTCACCGCGGTTGAAACGCGCTCCAGCTCACCCGTACGTGTGGTACGCGGGGCAGATGGCCAGTCAGTATCAACTCGAGGGCTTTTTCCCGTTGGCGAAGGCGCAGGCTATGCTGGCGGAATCATGAGCGCTGCCGCCGATGGAATTCGTGCTGCCCTGCACCTCTTGGGATAAGACGGCAACAGATGTTGCGTCCGCGATAGCTTTGTACTCACACTCTTTCACGCTACAATGCATCGGTGTTACATAAATCACCCAAACGAAGGAGATGTTCATGTCTAATGCAGGAAAAAAAGTATCTGTTCACTACGTAGGAACCCTCGATGATGGAACGCAGTTTGATTCCTCACGTGACCGCGGTGTACCCTTGAGCTTCACCTGTATGGCAGGACAGATGATTAAAGGCTTTGATGCTGCTGTTCGCGACATGACCGTGGGCGAAACGCGCACCATTCGCCTTGAGCCTGATGAGGCGTATGGCCAGGCTAATCCTGACATGATTCAGTCGGTTCCTATAACCAACTTCCCTCAGGCAATCTCCATGCAGGTAGGACAAGACGTCATGCTTCAAGCAGCAAACGGACAGCCTTTCCAAGCTAAGGTTGTCGAGAAAAAAGACGGCGTTATCACGTTTGATATGAACCACCCCATGGCAGGCAAGACCCTCAACTTTGAGATTGAACTGCTCACGGTTGAGTAGTCTCAGAATGCGTCGCAAAGAGAGCTGAGCGTGACGCCCAGCTCTCTTTTCGTTGTTATTTGTGCGGCTTTCCTGCTCACATGAGCTGCAGGTGAGCCAAGCTGCCACCCCTATTCGGCAGCCACCCGTACTTAGCAGCCGTACCACGCAATGCCCTCGGCTCTCCATCCTTGACTCACTCCCAGCGGCCATCGTCAAACTCATAAACCACACCGTTGACGATTTTCTTGTCGTATTCAGGCTCCCAGCGACCGTCATCGTAGTTAGTTTCATGGGGAAAATCCGCACAGGTCTCTCAAGAACTCACAAGAGTCCCTCAGTTTGTGCTGTCCACTATAATCAAAGTGTCAGCGACAGATTGGATTGCTATGGCAAACACTCCTAAGGATAAGACACAGCTCAAAAGAATGAAAAGAGCCGCAAGTATTCTCTGTTATGTTGTCCTCGTCAGCTTCCTTTTGACAACTCTGCTTGCCACGCAGAACACAGCACTCGCCACTCAAGAAAAGCTAATAACTGCGCCTGATGAGTACAGCACTGGATACGAGTCGGAATATGCAGCAAAAGAAACGGCGAGTGGAACAAAACAAAATGAATTTAGCCCTGAGCAAGCAAACAACGATGTGACCGTAATAGAGACTGAGCAGCCAAGCTCAGACAAATTGCTTGAGACAGCACATACTGCCGATTCGACCACGGAAGAAGATAGTCACGTTTTTGCAGAACAGACAGAACGTGATACCAATATTGCTGAGGATAGACAGCCAGAGTTGATGAGTTGTGTCGTGCGCTCAGTGCCGTCCATGCGAGTATGAGTTAGTTGAGAGCAGCTGCTTAGGCCATGCAACACGAAGGTGTTTGGATGAGCGTGGATGCAGTAACTATGATGGGTAACTCTGCAAGCTAACGACCCGACGAATTGTGTACTTATGCTCAGAACCAGCGCTCGCTTACCCATCGCCTTCTTTTGAGCGTTATCATAGATAAGCTTTTCATTCGGTGGGGAGTATCAGTGCTCAAGGTTTTTTCTGAAATAGTTCGAGATAAATGGGAGTGGCGCATGTACGTCTTGCGTCTCTCCAAGTTTGAGCTATTGAAGCGCAGTAAAAACTCCGTACTGTCATGGGCATGGCTCATCATCAAACCCTTAGTAACTATTTTTTGCTATTGGTTTACCCTCTTTATTGGTTTTCGCCGTGGGCAAAGTGCAGAAGGCATGCCTCCTTACATCCTCTGGCTTGTATCAGGAGTTGTGCCGTGGTTTTTTATGAGCGATATTCTTGGCGGGGGGACTGACCTTCTCCGTAAGTACAGCTATCTTGTAACCAAAGTACGATTTCCGCTTGCTTCAATCACGACTATCTACATACTGACCTCATCCATAATCCAGCTTATCCTGATGCTTGTTCCCTTAGGAATATATTTTGAAAGCGGCCTTGGACTCGATGCTCTTTTATTACAAGTACCAATACTGCTGCTTTTAATGTTCGTATTTTGGGATATGTTAGCGCTGCTTTTTTCACTCTTATCTGCCATTAATCAGGGGGTTGCAAACTTTATTAAAGCACTTGGCACG
>JAFUCQ010000088.1 GCA_017459605.1 Atopobiaceae bacterium | reverse complement strand
TGTTTTTTATTCTGTTTGCCGTAATTGCAGCCGTACTTCTGGGCGTACTCGGGAACGCCATTCCAGAGGATGTGCGGCAGAACGTCATCGACGTCGTTCTCTCTCCTCTTTCAAACTGCTTTTTAGGCTTGCTCAACACTTTCGCGGGTCTTATGATCTTCCTGACAATATGCAGCGGAATATTGGGCATGGGCGATTCCGCGACGCTTGGACGAACGGGCAAATCAGTCATCATCCGATTTGTCGGTATATTATTTTCGATTAGTGCTGTGTCCGCTGCCGCCGTTCTGCCATTTGTGCATCTGAACCATTCCTCGGTTGGGCAGGAGCAGATGTCCGTTTTCGGTCAGATTAGCCAGATGTTTTTCGATATTCTGCCGACGAATATCGTTGATCCTTTTCGGAGTGGCAATACGTTCCACATCATCGTAATCGCGTCGTTCGTTGGCTGCGCGCTCTTAGCAATTGGCGAAAGGGGAACCCGCCTTCGTACCCTAATCGGCGAAAGCGCGCAGCTTTTCCAGCAGATTGTTTCATCCGTTTGCACGCTCGTTCCGCTGTTCGTTTTCAGTATGCTGCTTCAGCTGATCTGGTCTGGGCAAGCACGTGTTCTTGTCTCCGTGCTGAAACCAATCGTAATGATTGCGGTCATGATCGTTATTCTTGCCGTGATTGTGTGGATTGCATCTTCGCTCCGCCTGAAGTGCCCACCGGTACCGTTGATGAAAAAAGTACTTCCTGCATTCTTTGTCGCATTCACTTCCGCTTCGAGTGTGTCTGCTTTCCAGATTGGCATGGAGACCTGCGAAAAGAAACTTGGCGTCGACAAGCATCTTGCATCGTTTATCTACCCGCTGGGAGCTGTGATCTATATGCCGTCGAGCGTAATCTATTTCACCGTTCTCGTTTGCACCTTTGCCGAAACCTATCAGATTGCAGTCGGAATCCCGTGGCTCATTCTGGCTGTGGTAATCTCTACATTGATTACCATTGCCATGCCTCCAATCCCCGGCGCCGATATTCTTTGCTATACCGTCTTGTTTTCCGCCCTTGGTATCCCGACAGAGGCAATCATTCTGGCGACCGCTGCTGGAATCCTGCTCGATTATCTCGATACGGGCACGAACGTAATGCTCATGATCTGTCGGATTGCATGTGATGCAAAACGTCTCGGCAAGCTGGATCAAAGAATTCTTCTGGATGCATAATGACTAGGTTATTTAGACAGTCCTATTACTACCAACCTGGTCCTCCTATCTCGGGTACAACGCCACCCGAGATAGCGTCTATCTGCTCGTCGGTAAGCTCTATGCCCTCAGATTTAGCAAGTTCAATTAACTCTTCCGGCGATGTGCATTCAGCTGCCTTAGCCTTAATCTCGGGCGACAAATCATCGATGTTTGAGGATGGTTTTCTTGTCGGTCATAGTGCATCTTTTCGTAGAAGAGGTACCGCGCCCTGAGTGCGCGTTGCTACTAACATTATACGCTGCTAGGCAGGCGTTCATCTCGCCACGAGAGAGCTTTTAGAGAGAAGCACGTCTTAGGCTGCGCCTCTCCAGCTGGCTGAGGGTGTCGTTGGGCTCGAGGTCGGTCGAGCCGTTGCACAGTAGCATGCAGAAAAACTCACGACTCGTGAGCAGCCGCGCACGGGACTTGCCCTTTTCGTAGTAGGCGAAGGGGACATCCGTCCAGCTGCGAAGCGCTATGTGGTCGTTCACTCGATAGTACATTTACCGACCCACTTTCGTCTGGCTCGAGATGCCCGCCTTCTTGAGCAGGTAGGCATCTATGCGCTCGGGGTTCTTCATGCAAGAGCTCTTTGCGCCCAGGCGAGCAAGCAGGCACCCACCATAGCAAACCGTCAGCAGCTCGCATTGCATGCACTCCTCGTCCTGAGTGGGCAAGACATATTCCAGACACTGAGCCATATGCAGCTCATCCAGCCTTCCCAAGCCGCCTTCATCCAAATCAAGGATGTTACCGTAGGCAAAGTCGCGATTCGCAGCAAGCTCGTTGCAGTGAGGAAAAAGGTATCCCTCGTCATCAATCAGGTAGTTATCCAACTGGACGACATGACAGTTGAAGAGCTTGGGGGTATATGTGTTGGAGCGCTCCTCAAGGTCTGTGGTGCCCAGAATCTTGTGATACTCGCCAGACAGGAGATGAATCGTAGGGTCGCCACGCTTAAAGCCCGCGGATGAGGTGTGAACCAGCGCCGGAGAGCAGCGCATCTCGTTGCCCGTACTCTTGGCTATGGCGCCTATCGCCGCCTGCAACTTTTCATACGACTCAAAGTTGTCCGCATGCAGGTTTGAGCGGATGTTGAGCACCATGTTGGTCTTGATGGCAGAAAGGTTGGTCAAGATCCGCTCAAAGGTGGCACCGCCTCCGTGCAGGTGTCTGGTCTTGTCGTGGTCGGGTCCGTAGCCGTCAAGAGTGACGATGGCAAAGCGGCAGTTGACACCCTCGAGCAGGTCTACCATCGCTTGGTCAAGGAGGTAAGCATTGGTGTGGATGTTTGAGCTGAAGCCAGCTTTGTGCTGTGCTGCCACATCCATGAGTCTGTGGCCGAGGTCGTCGATGATGTGTGCGGCCAGCAGGGGTTCGCCACCAAACCAATCGACGGTCATCCGCTCATACCCGCCCTGCCCGAGCTTGGCCTCGGTTAGGAGCACGACCTGGTCCTGCACTTCCTGCAACATGTGAGCGCTGCGTCTCTCTTGAAAGCAGTAGGGGCAGGCGAAGTTGCAAAGAGACGTCACATGCAGGGTGAGCCGAAGCACCTTATCGGTCCTGCCCGCATAGTCATCATACCGTGCACGAACCTCACTCTTCAGATCCTCGAGCTCGTTGCTATTTGATAGAAACCCGAGCTCGCGCCACCTCTTCACCACCGGGTGATCCTGCGAGAATTGCGGAGCGAGGTCGAAGAGCAGCTTCTGTGCCTTGCTTAAGCGTAGCAACGCGCCGGTATTGAAGTTGTACACGAGGCAGTCGGTGCTTTTAGGAATGGCAACCACATAGTTGTATCTCGAGTGATGCGTCCTTGGCTTAAACATAGCTGTTTGTCCTACTTCCTGGACTTGTTTTCATCGTAACTCTTACCCTTTGGTATGGTTTTTGTTTTGGTCTGTATCCTTTTTGTCTTCACCTATGCGAGCATGCAAGGCAAGCACATAGCTTGCAGGGTCATCTTTATAAGGAACGCATTTACATTCTTCAAAAATGCGCTTATGGGGGCAGCCACCCACGCAATGTGGAAGCCAAACACATTGGCGACATTCTTCGTCGGGTACCGGAACAGCCGTGTTCAAGTACATGCTTAGGTTGTCGGGCTTAGTGGCGCTAAACAGTGCGTCGGTTGGGTCCCAAGCAGCAGCCGTACCAAAAGAAATATCGGGCTTATCAACAGCTTCCCAGCATTTCTGCAAGTTGCCCTTTTCGTCAATGCCAACAGACCAAATACTGTGCGCTCCACAATAATTGCCGCGCCCCGCATAAAAACGATTAGCTTCTTGTATGACACCAACTTCAGATTCAGCCGTGCCACACAGCAGGTCAACCTGTTCACCACGTTCGTCGGCCACCCTACTTCCCAAAACAGGTGCCGGATAATACCGCAACCGGTTACCCGACTCTTCTGCCAAGCCTTCAATAAACGCGCGCAATTCGTCCATTTCAGATTTGTTAGCTTCATGCACGTTGTGACGTACATTCACCCTGAAAGGAATATGTAACTCGCGCAGATTCGTGGTAATGCGCTCGAAAGTAGGGTCACCATTGGCAAGCTTGCGTGTGATGTCGTGGGTTGGACCCAGCCCGTCTATGGTTATCTGCGCATTGCTTACCTTGCAGCGCTCAAGCATGTCCACTATGTCTTGGTCAAGCAAAAACCCAGTGGTGATAATACTCGCACTATATTCCATCCCGTATTCCTTAGCGACCGTCATAAGACGTTGTGAAAGTGCATCGATGATGTTTGGAGCAAGCAAGGGTTCGCCACCAAACCAAGTTACCGACATACTTTGGGCACCCGAAGCTTTGGCCATACGCTGCGCAAGCCCCACAACGTCGTCTTGTACTTCGGGACTCATCTTGCCTGCAAAGTGGTCTTCGAAGCAATACGGGCAATTAAAATTGCAGCCCATGGTAGGGCATATGGTTAAAGCAATTCATTTCGGAAATGCACACGATGCCCGCCCCATGGTTTCAAGCATGGCGCGCTCATCGAAGTTGGCAATAATACCGCGCTTGAAAAAGCGCTCGATTATGGGGTGGTTTTCGTCGAGTTCTTCAAGGACGCTCAACAGGTAAAGCTCAATGGCTGTGTATTCTGCACAATTGCCTTTAAATAAGATGGCAATAGCAACATTGTTTGAGCCTGGCAACGGTGCATGTACGTTATAGCGTGAAACATGCCAACCCGCCTCACCTGCGGTGCGACTTTTAGCTTGCTCGCTGCTTATCGTTGCAAAATCCATGTGGCTTCTCCGTCTATCATGCAATGCTTTGCTAGGACGACTATCCAAATACGATATAGCAACCGACAGCAATGTCATTGTACATTTCGGGCAGAAGCTGGTTAGTAGGAAGCGAAAATCAAAAGCAGCTTTTGTCGAGATTTGCGCTCACGTTGACGAGAAGGGCGTGTTAATTTTGCCGAAGGTGCCGTCGTTTTTCTCGGCATCAAAACCCATTTTCCTATCAATATAAATGTGTGATTAAGTTTTCCTAAATTCCATGAGACAAAACATCTTGCTGGGGGGTATTATGGGGTGTCACTTGAGGGAACACGCAATCGAAAGGACATATCATGGAGATTACCAGCTTCAGCCCCATCATTGTTACCAAAGAACCCGATGCCACAATCGAGTTGTTTGAGGAGCTTGGTTTTAAACGCAAGCACCATGCTAACATCTCTACCGGTGCGGTCAACATTGACATGGTTTCTGACAACGGTTTTCGCGTCGACGTTGCGTCAGCGGTCCTCGATCAGGAGCAGGACATGACCATCATTCGCATGAATGTCCGCAACTTCGACGAAGCTTATCAAATTCTCATTGACCATGGCTTTATCAACACGCGTGGAGATGACACACTCGATACGGGATCTGCCAAAGCAGCTACCATGGTGTCGCCTACGGGTTTCAAGATTGCCTTGAATGAGCACTTCAGGAAGTAGACAAGCATACAAATCTGAGAGACATTCGTCTGAAAAAAACATCTGAGAGATATGGGGTAAAGGTAATGAAATTCACGAGCTTCCATCCACTTATTGTCACCAAGGATGCACAGAGCACCATTGCAGTATTTGAAGCGTTGGGATTTGAAAAGCGCCACACGATTACCGTACGCTCTTCGTCTGGCAGAGATGTCACGAGTGTGAATATGAAAAGCCCAGATGGCTTTTATGTCGATGTTGCTCAGGCAGACCACCTCGAGAGCGACCTTACCCTTATTCGCATGAATGTCGACGACTTTGGTGAGGCATACGACATGCTCACGGACAAGGGCTTTGTAAACTCAGCTGGAGACAAGACAGTCGATTCAAAGACCAATACTTCCGCAATGATGATTGCTCCTTCTGGTTTTGCCTTTGACCTGTGCCATCACATCAAAGAGCAATAAAACTGTCTTTTGTAATATCTCGGGTACTGCCGAGCAGCTCTTCGGGACTACCACTGAGCGGCTCTCGGAGCTACCGAGCAGTTCTTCGGGGTTGTTACTGAGTAGTTCTTCTGGGTTGTTACTGAGTAGCTCTTCGGGGTTGTTACTGAGTAGCTCTTCGGGGCTGCTCTTTTTTGGTTGTGCAATCTCTAAGTTTCTGCAGAACGTAAAGTCAGCTCACAAAGAGCGGCCAAGCTGATATGCTGCTTCGGGATATTGTGAGGCTCTGGTCATGCTAGGGCTTCCGCAGCCTCCGCCAAGGACACGCCCTCTATCCTCAAAATGCATGTAGTCGCAGATTGTCTCGTAATAGGCCTGCGTTACCGAAAAGACACTACTCGTGTTATCCCATGCAACAGCCAGCAGCACTACCTTTTTGCGCATGTTAGTGAGCTCGTAAGTAAAGCTGTAAAAGCGGTCAACCACCACTTTGAGCTGTGCAGGCCAGTTGTAATAGTAAACAGGCATTGCAAAGACCAGCATGTCGTGCTCCTTGATAAGACCTTTGAGCTCTTGTTCGTAATCATCTTTGAGCACACATGGTCCCGACATGCCACAAACATTGCAACCAGTACACGGGCGTATATCGGCTTTCATGATGTCATAGCTGCTCACCTCATGACCCGCCTCACGAGCGCCGCGAGAAAACTCGTCGGCGAGAATGGCAGATGAGCCCTTGGTATTTCCGCTACTTTTGAGAACCAAAATCTTCATGTTTACACCCCTTTGCCGCCGCGAACATGAAAAACTGTCTCGCCTAAAACCGCAACACGAAAAAACTGTCTCGCCCAAAACCGCAACCCCTAAACCGCCGCCCACAAGCTATCCCGCCTGAAATAACAGTTACTCCTAATGCACAATCATTCCTCAGGAGATTGACCAGATGGGCGCCACTGCTCCTGCGCAGGAGATTCGTTTGTCCAATCCGCAAGATAGCCCCGCGCTCCAATGGCGCGCATGACCGCATCGTAACCGCGAACGGTATGACTGATGTCGTTCAGGTAAATGCGCACCGACGCACAGACGCCATTTGCGGTAGATCCCACGTATCGCACCTCGCTTGGCTCATCAGACTTCCACCCTTTCGCATCGAGAACCTCATCTGCCAACTGCTCAATATCTCGAGCCACACGCTCCAAGTCGAGCCCCGGTTTAATGTCACACTCAAACAGGTAGCGACGCTCCATAGCATCTACCCTGCGCATAAAGGTTGCACCCATAATCTCCGCGTTAGGGATAACATGCAGGTTATTGTCTTTGTCACGCATGGTGGTTTGGCGCCAGTTGATATCAACAATCTCGCCTCGCCTATCGCCCAGTTCAATCTGGTCTCCCACAGAAAACAGATGCGTGATTATGATTTGAATACCTGCAACAAGGTTTTTGATGAGGTCTTGCAAGCCAAACGACACAACAAGGGTCGTGATACCAAGGGCTTGTACGAGGCCTCCCATCTGGACATGGAAGACATTCTCGCCCACAAAGTAGATGACCATAATTGCTATGAGTCCACGAACAAGATTCACGACGATAGAGGCGCCGCCCGTGCTAGAGCCCGTGCTCTCGAGGGCTTTTTGAATGAAGCGCGTCAAAATACGCGACACAATGACGCCTAAAAGGACAGCCCCAATTGCAACCACAACATTCAAAATAATAGCTGTATCCATATCGTCCTCCGGCTGCTTGTCTGAGCTACGAGGCAGCACTGTATTGGTTT
Source organism: Atopobiaceae bacterium (assembly GCA_017459605.1). Lineage (GTDB taxonomy): Bacteria > Actinomycetota > Coriobacteriia > Coriobacteriales > Atopobiaceae > RGIG4373. The sequence continues at coordinate 18,246 of JAFUCQ010000088.1, read as the reverse complement.
AGCCGAAACACTTTGCTCAGTTAGCCCACCCGCAATGCTTGTATTATGAGCCAGCAATCTTTTGTCCCTGCTAGAATTGTATATAAACGCTTGGACATTCACTGTTGGAAGGAACAACATGAACGAGATTTTCAAGAGGGTCAGCATCCGCAAATATCAAGACCGCCCCGTTGAGGACGACAAAATCGAACACATCCTGAGAGCCGCCATGGCTGCTCCTTCTGCAGGAAACCAGCAGCCATGGGAGTATTACGTGGTAAGAGATGCCGAGACGATCAAAGCGCTTGCCCAGTGTAGCCCCTACGCAGGATGCGCTGCTGGAGCACCTGTGGTGATTGTTCCGTGCCTCAAGACCGAAGGACTTCGTTTTCCTGAACTTGGCCAGATTGACCTTTCTATCACAACCGAAAACATCTTGCTCGAGATTACCTCACTCGGTCTTGGTGGCGTTTGGCTCGCAGTGGCTCCCTTTGAAGATCGCATTGCCGAGGTCGATAAGGTCTTGGGGATTGAGGCAGGGCTTCATGCTTTTGCTCTCGTACCTCTGGGATATCCCGCAGAAGATCGTCCTCAGCAGAATCGTTTTGACAGCACACGCATCCACCACATCGACTAAAGCAGCAAGGACACAACCCGCCTGACAGCCACTCTCAACAGTTGCCCGTAACTACACACTCGAGGTAGTTGCGGGCAACATCAACCAGCTCATAGACACGAGATACCGGCGTTGGCAAGCAATCGTGCATCTTCCATGCAGGATGAAACCGACTCACATGAAGCGGAATCGCTGGGTTAATTGAAGCAATCCATGACGCCAGCTCACGCATTTCATCGTGACTGTCGTTAATACCGGGCACTATCAGTGTGGTGAGCTCAACATGACAGTTTGGCTCAGCACAAAGGATACGAATTGCCTCCTGCACCATCTGGAGCCTTCCACCCAAGAGCTGATAGGTTTCCTCAGAAATTGACTTGAGGTCAATGTTGACTGCATCCATGTACGGAGCAATAGCAGACACAACGTCGCTTGCAACACATCCCGCCGAGACAAGCACGTTTTTAAGCCCTGCTGAGCGAACGCGTTTGGCACAATCAAGCACGTATTCCCAAAACATCAACGGCTCGTTATAGGTATAGGCAACACCCACCATTGACGAATCCTCACGGTGAAGCCTTACGCCAAGTTCAACAAGCTCATCTGGGCTGAGCTCTCGCGTGGGCACCCGTCCCTCTCCCACCTGTGAAATTGAGGCGTTTTGACACCACGGGCAGTGGAGGTTACAGCCAAAGGACCCAAGCGATAGCACCGTAGAACCACTCATCCAGCGAGTCAATGGCTTTTTCTCGACAGGGTCGAGCGCAAGTGAGGTTAGCTTTCCGTATGATGCAGCTACAAGCTGTCCGTCTCGGTTGATTCGCGCATGACAAAAACCGGTTTGTCCCGGCTGTAATTGACAATGCCTAAAGCAGAGATTACAGCGCACGCTTTCGTTTTCCTCTGAGTGGCTCATCTCAACTGTTGTGTCTAAGCTCTCAGCCACCGTTTTCTCGCGCGTGCTCACAGGTGTCTCACAACCTCAAAGCGCTCGAGAGACCACTCATCGCGCTCAAGATTGATGCCTGCTTTTTGGGCAGCAATGCTGAGCTGCTCTTCAACACTCTCAACACCATCGAGGTCTGGCAGGAGCAAACCACGCCTGCCGTCAGGGCTCGACACAATAACGCCGTATTGTTTGGGATTGAGCTCTGCTGGTGAGGATATGGCCTCGGGCTGACCTAAAACGTCAACATCATAAACCAGCTGGTCCAGCTCGCTTAGGTTCAGCGGAGCAAAGCGCGGATCTTGTGTTCCGGCAGAGATGGCGTTAGCACAGATTTCTGCAGCAAGGCTCTCACGCGTTGGCTCTATGGTTCCAATGCAGCCTCTGAGCTGCCCATCCTTATTAAGGGAGACAAAACACCCCGCTTGTGTAGTGAGCAGGTCGGCTATTGCTGAGTTGTCCTCAGCTGTTACGAGACCATCGAGTACATCTGCCGCCACTATGCGCCTGCCAGTTTGTACATAGCTCTCCAGTGAGGCTCTTGCCAAGCGCACATAGGCATCTTCTTGTTCGCGGATACGCTGCAGTTTTATTTGTTGATGCTCATAATAAGCGTCCAAATAGCGTCGGCTATCATCGGGCTGTGGCTTTTCGGTTGGCTCAAAAGCAGCAACGGCATATCCCACACCAAAGGGACCTTCATACGAGAGCAGCTCTGACGTCACGCATGTACCGTCAAGTGCTCCAGCCATCATCTGAAAGCTACGCAAACCACACTCAGCGCCACGCTCTGCGAGCGAAGGGTCGATGCTCAGCAGCGACAAAAAGTTGCCAGAACTTAGCGCTGAGCAAATCTGCTCATCTAAAATAGGGCCTTCGGGAACAAAGCCATACGGCCCGTCATCTTTTAGTTTGTGAGACAGGTCTCCCGATGCTATGTAGACAAGTCGTCGCTTAAGCTGTTCTGCCGCTTGTTGAATTGCCATGCCAATTCGATAGTGCTCAGCTGCATCAAAACCCGACAAACCAATGCGTACTAGTTTGAAATCGCTCAAGTGTTGTTGAATAAAATGCAGAGGAATCATCGTTGCGTGGTCGAGCGCTGGCTCTCGCTCATAGTCACTCCCAGCAGCAATGCCAGACTCACAACACAGCTGGCTCAAAACACGCACAAACTCATCATCATAATTTGCCTCATACGAAGCGTGAGCTGCTCGAAATGCCGCAAAACTTCCTGCAGCATGAACACCCGGCGAGATATGAAAGTAGTCACGATAAAGCGTTGTATGCGGGGTTGAGATTACGATGGTGTCTGGAGCGTGGGCTGCAACACGACGAGCAACTTCTTCGTACGCATCGACTGTCTTTTGAATGCCGCGTTCTTCTCCACGACCAACAGCAGGAATAATGAGTGGTGGATGTGGCACCGCATAAGCAGCAAGGATTGCCATAATAATCACCTTTCAAGAGGCTACCCCTCCATCCTAACCCACCCATACACCGCTTAGGCCAGCTCTTAGGTAAAACGGCAATAAATAGGCGACAATCTGTCCTTTGAATGCTATGATGTGCGAAAGATTCAGGTACAGAGGAGGTTTTTATGGCAGACTACATCAGGGCACGCTCAGCAGCACAAAAGCAGGAGCGTCTTGACGCCATAATGAAGGCAACAGACAAACTCTTCCAAAAGAAACCCTACAACGAGATAACGATGGGAGCCATTGCACAAAGCCTTGGGTGGTCTCGCTCAAACCTCTACAAATATGCCTCAACGCATGAGGAAATTCTACTTATGATTCACGATGCCAAAATGCAATCATGGGTCAATCAGCTCATCGATGAGCTTACCGACACCAAGACGGTCAGTGACGACTTTGCCCAAAGCTGGGCACGTATCACCGAAAAGCATGCTGGTTTTTTGCGCTATCAAACCATGTGCGCTACCGTGCTCGAGCCAAATGTCAGCCTTGATCTGCTCGTTCAGTCAAAAACTCAACGCACTGAGTACACCAACAAACTCGTAGCGTTTCTAGCTGAGAAATGCTACATCGACGTCAATCGTGCAAAGCGTCTTGCTCTGCAACTGATGTGTGAGGCACCGCTTCTCTACTGCCAGCTCAATCCGTCAAGTGCCGCCACGAAGGCACTCAAAAAAGCTGGCATTGCAAAGCCCGAGACGAGCTTTGTCAATGAGTACGCTGACTTTGTCTCCCTGTGTATCGATGATGCTTACCGGGGACCAAACGTCTAGTTCTTCTCAAGACGCTGCGCAATCCAGCGGTCAAAACGAAGCTTAATCAGAGTTGCTGTGGGTATGGCAATCAACATGCCGCTCACGCCTGCTGCAGCTCCACCCACAAGCAGGGCAGCCAACACCAGCAGTGGGTGTATGTGAAGCTTGTTGGTCATAAGATGGGGAGCTATAAAATTCGCATCAATCAGATTAATCACTACAACCGCTACAAGACCAATGACCATCGGTACAATCTGGTTTTGAGTCACACCAACAATAATGGTAAGAACAGCAGCTATCATCCAACCCATGCCCGGAATGAGATTGCCTATACCGCCAAGAATACCAATGGTCATACCAAAAGGAACCCCGATGAGAGCAAGCGCAACAGCAAATATCATGCCAACGATGAGCGCATCGACCACTTGTCCACGTATATAGGTTGAAAACACTCGATCAGCATCGCTGAGAAGCTGTGAATGCTTTCTGTCGAGGTCTTTTCCTGTGAGTCCTTTTACAACGCGCTTGATATAACCCAAGAGTCGGTTGCCATCGTAAAGGAAAAAAGTTGCAAAAATGCAGCCAAAAAAGATGGTGGTCACACCGCTACTCAGTCCGGTAATGAGTTTTTCTATCACACCTGCAAAGTCTACATCAGGAAGACCGCTCAAAGAGAAGGCTTGGCTAATCCAGCCGATGAGACCTGCAAAATCAACTTGAATGTTTTGCCAAATCTGATTGAAGATATCAAAAGAGATACTTGTCACGCTCTTGGTAATAAGCATGCCTACCAGAACAAGGAGCAACAAAATGGCAAGTACGATCAAAACGAGGGTAATGGTTGTAGCTAATGCTTTTCTCGAAGGATTCATCTGACCTGCTTGGTCTTTAGGAGTGATGAGGTGCGTGACCTTCATCGTTAATGGATGAATCAAATAGGCAATCATTGCACCTAGAAGCAGGGGCAGCCCAGCTGCCGCCAACATATGCGCAACGGCAGCTGCAACATCTCGCGCACTCCAAATGACAAGACCACCAATGAAGACGATAAGGGCGGTCGCGACAACATAGACACAAATCTTCACGTATTTCTCGTCGAGCTTTTCTAAGAGCTTCACAAAGCCTCCCTTATCGTCTGGGTGTCATATCTCAGCTCGTTATCTACATCAGTGAGCATACCTTTTTGGCAAACTCAACCGGGTCATCCAAATCAAAGCCCTCTACCAAGAGTGCCTGATCATAGAGAAGTGAACTATAGAGTTCAAGCTTGTCGGTATCCCCCGCTGCTTGAGCTGCTACCAAGCGCTCAAACACGGGATGAGTTGAGCTGAGCTCAAGTATACGCTCAGCACGAATTGAGCCATCGGCATCAGGAGCCTGCATCATAACACGTTCCATCTCAAGCGAAATGGGGCCCTCGGTAGCAATGCGAGCGGGAGACTCAGAAAGGCTTGCCGATACTCGCACAGCAGACACTTTGTCACCTAAAGCTGTCTTCATTGCTTCAAAGAGAGAAGCGTTATCTTTTGTTGCCTGCTCAGCTGCAGTCTTTTCTTCTTCCGTAGCCAAATCAAGGTCTGCGTCTGAGACATTTGCAAGCTCGAGATCGCGTGTCTCAGCAGGCTCGTCTCCATCTGCTTGTGACTCAGGAGTATATGCATAGCTTCTCATCATTTGCAGCATAAACTCATCAACATCTTGCGTGCACAACAAGACATCATAGCCGTGCTCAAGTGCATCATGTACAACAGGAAGCTTAGATACGCGCTCGCGTGATTCGCCTGAGGCGTAGAGAATCTTTTCTTGGCCCTCAGGCATGGCTGCTGCATACTCCGCCAAGGTGACCATCTTGGATTCTTTAGCAGACCAGAACAGCAGCAAATCTGCCAGCTCAGAAGCACGAGCACCGTAGCTCTCATAGATTCCAAACTTGAGTGCACGGCCAAAATTCTCAAAGAATGTCTCGTACGTCTCACGCTCATCTTTGAGCATGGTAGCAAGCTCGGAGCTAATCCTGCGCTCAACACGCTTTGCAATGGCTCTGAGCTGGGCATCTTGCTGCAAGGTCTCACGAGAAATGTTCAGACTCACATCTGGTGAGTCAACTACTCCGCGCACAAAGTTGAAGTGGTCTGGCAAAAGCTCAGCGCACTTTTCCTGAATCATCACATTTGACGAATAGAGCGCCAATCCCTTCTCATAATCCTTGCTGTACAGATCAAAGGGAGCCTGTCCGGGAATAAAGAGCAAGGCATCATAGCTCAAAGCACCTTCGGCATGGAAAGAAACGGTGCGTGCTGGGTCTTCCCAATCATGGAAGGTCGACTTATAAAACTCGTTATAGTCCTCTTGCTCAACATCACTCGAGCGCTTTTTCCAAATGGGCGTCATCGAGTTGAGGGTTTCAAGCTCCTCATACTCTTCGTATTCGGGTTTGTAGTCTTCAGGTGCATCCTCGGGTTTTGGCAACTCGCGGCGCTTCTCGACCATCATCTGAACGGGATGTCTCACATAGTTGGAATAGCGCTTTACCAGCTCTTTGAGCCCCCACTCGCTCAAGAAACGATCTGTGTTGTCTTCGTCGGTTGACTCACGGAGAAAAAGCGTCACTTCGGTTCCGTGGTCATGAGCACCATCGAGCTCACCTGCTTGGGCCTCACTTACGGTATAGCCCTTGATACCATCTGACTCCCACGCATACGCCTTATCTGAGCCAAAGGCGCGGCTCACCACGCGAACGCGGTTTGCCACCATAAAACTCGAGTAGAAGCCAACGCCAAACTGACCGATAATGTCGATGTCATCACCCTGATGATCTGCGTTTTCTTCCTTGAACTGCTCAGAGCCAGAGTGAGCGATGGTACCGAGGTTTTTGTCGAGTTCAGCCTCGGTCATGCCAATACCGTTATCCGACACCGTAATGGTGCGAGCCTCCTTGTCATAAGAAAGGCGGATGGCAAGCTCATCTTCACCCAACGAAACCGAACTATCCGTCAATGCCTGAAACGCAAGCTTGTCAATTGCGTCTGAGGCATTGGAGATGAGTTCGCGCAAGAAGATTTCTCGATTGGTATAAATCGAGTTAATCATCAAGTCGAGAAGCTTTTTGCTCTCAGTTTTAAATTGCTTCATATCAACCTCCACCAAAACGAAGGCAGCTGCTCAAAACAGCTGCCCAACTTTGTGACAAGCCCCTTATACCCCAAAGGGATGCTTGCTAAAAAGCAGCCCTACGAGTGCTCAGCAATACGCTCTCCCGCAAGAAGACCCATCACACTCGACATCATGAGTCCGCGCGTCCAGCCACTCGAATCGCCCAAGCAGAAAAGCCCCTCGATGTTTGTATCGAGATTCTCATCCATCACGATGCGGTTTGAGTAAAACTTGAGCTCAGGCGCATATAGGAGCGTCTCATTTGAAGCAAATCCGGGAACTACCATGTCAACTGCTTTGATGAACTCAACGATGTTGGTCATCGTGCGATACGGCATGGCACTCGTAATATCTCCAGCCTGAGCATCAGGAAGCGTTGGCACCACGTTTGACCTCGAGAGTTCATCGGGCCACGTGCGCTTGCCATCGAGAATGTCTCCAAAGCGCTGCACCAAAATGTGACCCTCTCCCAGCATGTTTACGAGCTGTCCTACCTGCTGTGAGTAGGCAATAGGCCTGTTAAAGGGCGCTTGGAAATGCTGAGTTGCAAGAACTGCCAGATTTGTGTTGGGGCTTTTCTTCTCTTTGTAACTATGACCATTTACTACCGCGAGATCATGGTCATAGTTTTCTTGCGAGACAAAGCCACCGGGGTTTTGGCAAAAGGTACGAACCTTATCACGGAAGGGATTGGGATAGCCCACAAGTTTGGACTCGTACAACACGTTGTTGACATCATCCATAACCTCATTTCGAACCTCAACGCGAACTCCCATGTCCATGGGGCCGCTCTCGTGGGCGATTCCATGACGCTCGCACAGCTCATCGAGCCACGCTGCCCCACGCCTGCCTGTTGCTACAACCGTATGGGTTGCACGAATCTCAAACGAGCCTTCACGACCGCTTATGTATGCGCCCAAGCAATGACCATCTTCAACAATCAGGTCATCACAGTTGTGCTCAAACAGCAGGTCAACGCCTGACTCAGCAAGCTTGTTTTGGATGGCGCCATAGAGCTCTTGGGCTTTTTCAGTACCAAGATGGCGAATTGGAGCATCGACGAGTTTGAGTCCAGCTCGTATGGCGCGGCGGCGAATATCGGCGACTGCCTCAGGATTCTCAACACCCTCGACATGTGGATCTGCCCCAAAGTCGAGGTAAATCTGGTCACAGCGCTCGAGCGTCTTTTGTGCGAGGTCATGACCAATAAGCTCAGGCAAATCTCCACCAACATCGGTTGAAAGCGAAAGCTTGCCGTCTGAAAAAGCACCAGCCCCTGAGAATCCCGTTGTTATGCGGCACGGTTGACAATACACGCACACATTTGTCTTGAGCTTAGGACAGCTGCGTTTCTCGATAGGAAGACCCTTTTCGACGAGCGTGATGTGGCGCGTGTCTCCCTGAGCGATAAGACCAAGGGCACAAAAGATGCCCGCCGGACCTGCTCCAATGATTAAAACGTCGCTTGTTTTGGTTGCTGCAGAACTGCTCATCATGTACCTTCATTCATCGCAATACGCCGTTTGTTAGGTGTTGTTCTGTGTTGTGAATACGACCAGTGTACAACACTGCAGACTTCAAGCTTGCTTTAGTTTGCCGATAAGCTTTGTATCCAAGCAGCAACGCAGGGCTGATTGTTGACTTCACGCCGAAGTCTCGGCGCTATTTTGGATAGAAAGCACTAAGGTTGGATAGAAGGCACTATGGTGAGAACATTACTCACGTGGTAAGGCTATTCTCAAGACATGGAGGGTTGTTGTGGATAAGGACAATCAGCAAAGACGCGTAAAAAAGGTAACGGGCGACGCCGCTCACCGAACGGGAGAGAAACGAGCAGCGGTTAAGCCTCACAAAGTGAGTGGCACAAGCTCTGGATCTTCGACCACTGCTGGGGCAGCTAGTGCCAGCAGCGCTGCCGCGGCTAGTGCAAGCACTGCTGCTTCTCATGCAGCTTCTGCAGCTACGCAAAGCACAAGCACGCAAAGCACAAGCACACAAACCGTGACTATCAAGCAGGTCATCTATCAATACATGAACAGCTTGCGTGGAGTCACACTCTCCCAGAGTGCATGGGGTGACGCCATTGCTCCGGTCGCTTCTGTCTTGCAGGCAAACTATGGGCTGGCTGCCAATGATGAGCCCTACTTTTTGAACGACCCTACGGGCACCAGTACCGGAAAAGCTGGTCTGTTACTGAGCACTACCGGCATTCACTTGAGTGACGGCAAGGGTGGGCGTGTTGGCATTGCTTGGAAAGACCTCAAAAAACTGCAGGTCGGATACCAACAAGGTATGCTCGTCATTGGACAGAACGGCATCCAAACAAGCGACGGACAGGTAATTGCAGCACTGTTGCAATACATTCAGTCAAAGCTTGCCTAAGGCTTTTGTACGGGTAATAAATCTAAGGAGATCTCAATGACCAGACCTTCTCTTGGCTCACGTATCCGTCTTGCCGCATGTGCGGCACTGAGCTGTCTTATGTTTGCAGGATGCATGGCAATGCCCTCAACCAATCCTGCTTCTCAGAATCCTTCGGGCAATTCGACAGGCGCAAGCAGTCAATCATCGACAAACTCGAACACTTCCACGAATGCAAGCTCGAGCACCAACTCAAACAGCAGCTCAAGTCTTACCGCAAGCCCGCAACCGTCAACCGGCCTGAGCATGCAAACTGAGCGGGGTAGCAAAAAGCTCGATATTGAGCGCATGAGTCCGGGAGCGAGCCGTCCGGCAAGCGTGCAAGATGACACATGGACTGTTTTTGTCTACCTCTGTGGCTCTGACCTCGAGACAAACACAGCCGCTGCCTCCAAAGACTTAAACGAGATGCTGCAAGGTGGCGGCAATGACCGGGTGAAGTTTGTGGTAGAAACTGGTGGAGCTCGAACATGGCAAAACAACATTGTGTCTAATCGTCAGCTCGGCCGCTATCTTATCCAAGCCGGAAACATCCAAGATTTGGGTGCTGTATCTGCAGCCAACATGGGAGACCCCAACACCTTAGTTGACTTCCTCTCATGGGGCATCAACGCCTATCCAGCAGATCACATGGCGCTCGTTTTGTGGGATCATGGCGGAGGGTCGATCTCGGGCGTCTGTTTTGACGAGCAGACCGCAAGCCGCGACTCCCTGTATCTGCGTGAGCTCGACCAAGCACTTGCCAGCGTTTTTCCCAAGATGTGGGACAAGTTTGAATTTATCGGCTTTGACGCCTGTCTCATGTCCACCCTCGAGACCGCCAATGTTTTGGCATCTTACTCCAAGTACATGGTTGCCTCGCAAGAAAGCGAGCCAGCAACCGGCTGGGAGTACAGCTCACTGGTCAAGTACCTCGCTCAAAATCCTGGATCTGATGGCAACCAGTTTGGTCGTGAGCTCTGCAACTCCTACCTCAATTCCCTCGATAGAAACTCTAAGGGATTTGCCACGTTGTCTGTTGTCGACTTGTCACAAATTGACCAGCTCATACAGGACTTCTACGCGTTTTCGCAGGAGATTTTTGAGTCTGGAAATGACCAAGCAACCCTTGCTGCCATGTCTCGTGGCATCCAAAATGCCGAGAATTACGGCTGCAACAACCGCCGAGAAGGCTACACCAACATGGTTGATTTAGGTGGTCTTGTAGATGCCTGTGCCTCAATTGCCCCGAGTGCTGCTAAGGTCAAAGAGTCACTTAACAATGCCGTTACCTATCAGATTCGTGGCACCTATCATGCGAGCGCCTGTGGTCTTTCTACCTACTATCCCTTAAAAATCAACGGCAGCCAAGAACTGTCAATCTTCAATACCGTTGTGGTGAATCCGTCGTATCTCGACTACATCAATCGCTTGGCGACGGGCGCTACCTATAACGGCGGTAGTCAGTATCAAAACTATAGCGGCGGCAACTTCTATCAGGACAGTTTGTGGAACTGGCTGATGGGTAACGCCACCGAGGTGCAAGAAGCCGTAGAAGACAACTGGAACTACGTTGATGATCACCAAGATGGCAGTACCCAGATTAGTTTTGCTGATGAACCTCAGGTCGACGACGAAGGAACCCTTTGGTTTAAGTTTGACGAAGAGGGTCTCAATAAAGCAGCAGTTGTCAGTGGCATTGTGTACGAAAAGTCCGATGACGGCGAAGACTTTATCGTTTTGGGTGAGACCTACGACGTATATGGAGACTGGGAAACAGGACAGTTTGCCGATGGCTTTGATGGACAATGGCTGAGTCTTCCCGACGGACAAAATCTCAATATATCTGTTGACAGCTCTCACGATGACTATATTGTCTACACCTCCCCCATCAAGCTCAATGGCAAAGAGTGCTACCTGCGCTTGAATCAGAATATCAAGTCTGGAGAGGTAGTGGTTGAAGGCGCATGGAACGCCGTAGACTCAAGCGGTGCGGTAGATCGCGGCATCACCGCAATCAAGAAGGGTGACGTTATTGTTCCTCTGTATCGCGCCTTCTCAAACGATGAAAGCCAAGCCTCAAGCAACTATGAGGGCGTGGAATACAGCGTTGAAGCAGATGAGTTGCAACTTGGATATAAAATGTTGCCCGAGGGGAGCTACCTCTATGGCTTTATCATCCAAGACTCATTTGGCGACTCTTTCTATACCGACTGCGCCACCTTTGAGATTGATGCCGATGGAACCATTTACTTTGTATAGTTGGATGTAATACAGAGAAACGCTTCGCAGCGTTAGGCGTGGCGATAAGACGCGAGCGTTTCGAGTTGACTCTCAGCTGCGACCGTGTGAAGCTTGGGCTCCACGCGGTCGCAGTTTTTTCGGCTCCCCATTAATTTGTGTTGGCCCGGGTTGGGTGGCTAGGCACCTCGGTGATTTGCCCATCTTGGTCTGGATTGGGTGGCAAGGCACCTCGGTAATTTGCCCATCTTGGTCTGGGTTGGGTGGCTAGGCAGCTCGACGGTCTTTTCCCCAAAAGCAGCACGACACCATACCAGCACCAACATGACAAGCAATGGTTGGCCCAATGGTTGAGCGAACTGCTGTGAGCTCTGACAGACTTGCTTGAAGTTGCTCGACAAGCCCGTCTCCATCAGCCGCAACATCGGCGTCGCCAATTGCAACAAGATTTCCCAAAGGCTCGTGCGAGCGATTCTCGAGATAATTTCGAGCGAGCTTATCAAGGGCTTTCTTTCTACCGCGCGCAACACCAATGAGTTTGAGCTTGCCCTCAAGGTCAAAGTTGAGCAGTGGCTTGACATTGAGCTTACCACCAGCAAGAGCAACTCCCTTTGGTATGCGTCCTCCCCTATGAAGGGCATCGAGGTCTTCCACCATAAACAAGGTTTGAATCTGCCAGCGAGCCTCGAGGGCCCATGCGTAAATTTCAGCCGCAGACATCCCCTCGTCACGCTTGTTGCACGCCTCAAGGACAAGCAGCTGCATGGGAGTTGATGCTAACAGCGTATCGATGATGTAGATGTACTCTGGCGCCTCTGGATGGTCTCTTGTTATGCGGTCAAGCGCGGTTCGCGCTCCTTCATAGCCACCAGAAATACCGCTTGAAATACAAAAGACCAGCGCAGGAACCTTTGATTCCAAAATGCGCTCAAAACACTCTTCATACTCAAGCTGGGATGGCTGGGACGTCATTAAATCAAGACCAGAACGAACCGCTCCGTAAAAGTCTTCAACCGACACACTCTGAAACAGGTCATCGTCGCCACTAAACGTTTGTTTACTGTCAGAAAAGTGAAACGGGATAATTTCAATTTCTTTGGTGGCTGCAAGTTGAGCCGATAAGTCGCTCGTGGAGTCAGAAATCACCGTGCATTGTTTCATGTAAAAACCTCTCACCACATCCGCACATAAACGCACCAAACACTAAGCGCGCCTACGCATGAATCTTTGCGGATACTACATTGCCAATGGCTGAGATTACCTGCTCTATCTCGATAAATCAAGCTCCTATAAATAATCTGACATCTTTCGTACCTCACAAGAAAAAAGCGAGCAATTATGATTAATGGAATCTTATCACCACAAGGAGATTTGGAATAATTGGATTATTGATTTCGACTGTAAGGCTCATAGTGAAACTGAGCTACCCCCAACTCTGTATACCAGTGGGGGGACAGGGTCGAGAGCTACCTGCAACTCTGTATACCCGTGGGGGGCAGGGTCGAGAGCTACCCCCAACTCTGTATACCTATAGGGGGACAGAGTTTTCGAGACAATTGTTAGCGACCTGCGATTTTGTTAAGTGAATACAATTATTCAGCCAACTCTGTATACCAGTGAGGGGGCAGGGTCGAGAGCTACCCCCAACTCTGTATACCTATAGGGGGACAGGGTCGAGAGCTACCCCCAACTCTGTATACCTGTGGGTGGACAGGGTCGCTCATACCATACGACCGTGTCCCCCACATCGGGCAATTCTCAAATGTTGAGGAACCGTTAGACGTTGAGAGAAACGGCTCCTCCTTGAAACCTGATGTCAGACAAACCTCAACTACTAGATAAACAAGTTGACGTCTGACTCTTCTGCGTCACCCAGATAGGTGCCAACACCAGCAAACTCAATACCGTCAATCAGCTCTTCTGGGCGAATTCCCATGACATCCATACTCATGGTGCAAGCAATAATCTTCACACCATTGTTCATGGCACACTGCATGAGGTCTGGCAGACTGGTCACGTTTTTGTCTGCCATAATCTTTTTCATCATGCGAGCACCCATGCCAGCCATGTTCATCCGAGAAAGTCCGAGCTTCTCGGCACCTCGTGGAAGCATTACACCAAACATCTTTTCAATGGCAGATTTCGCCACCGACACCTTGGTGGGTTTGCGAAGAGCAGTTAGCCCCCAGAAGGTAAAGAACATCGTAACGGGACGTCCCATAGCAGCAGCTCCGTTGGCAATGATGAACGACGCCATGACTTTGTCCATATCGCCAGAAAACACCACGATGGTCTTGCCGTCACGCTCATGAACCGAGTGATCCGCACGTACTGCCGAAGGCTCTTTGGAATCCCCTTTTCTGACACAGGCAACGTAGGTTTTGCCATCTTTCTCGTTGGAGATGAGGCTGTTTCCGGTACGTCGACACCATGCATCAATGTCGCGAGCAAAGCCGGGGTCCGATGCAGAGATGCGCAACACCTCACCGGGCTCCATTTGCTTGAGGTTATCGCTCACTGCCATGATGGGTCCGGGGCACTGCATACCACAGCAATTAACCTCAATCTCACGAGTACTGGCGCAGCTAGAAGTGCTTATTTGAGGCTGCGCCGCACTAACAAAAGGGGCGGCATTCACCTCCTCATTGCGAGCAGCAATATCGAGATGGGTACTATGCCAGAAGCGAGCACCAGCGGGATAGACACTCACATCAGCAAAGCCATTTTGCTGAAGGATACGAGCGGCATTGTATGCACGCACGCCAATAGCACATGAGGTAATGGTGGGACGAGATGGGTCAAGTTCACCCAAGCGCTCGCGAATCTCACCAAGCGGAATGTTCACTGCTCCGGGGAGCTCAAGGGCGAGAACCTCGTCGGGCTGGCGAACATCGACAACCTGAACATTTTCTACCGTCTCAAAGGCATCCCATGCGGCAACCTTCATAAGGCCTGCTTGCTGGTTTTCTGCCACAAAGCCAGCCATATTGACCGGGTCTTTTGCACTTGAGAAGGGAGGCGCGTAGGCAAGCTCGAGCTCGGTAAGATCGGCAATGGTGCCTCCCATACGAAGCACAACGGCAACCGTATCAACACGCTTGTCAACACCCTCAGTACCCACTGCCTGAGCACCCAAGATGCGCTCATCTTCGAGTGAATAGATGACCTTCAGGGTAAGGGGCTCGGCTCCGGGATAGTAGCCAGCGTGGTGGTTGTTGCGAACCAGTGCATAGTCGTAGTCACGTCCACGCTCAAGGCCGCGGCGCTGCAGTGTCTTCTCGTTGGCACCGGTAGAAGCAGCAGACAAATCAAAGACCTTAGCAACTGCGGTTCCCTGAGTTCCGCGATACGAACGATTGGCGCCACAGATGATGTCGGCAACCATACGACCCTGCTTGTTGGCAGGACCTGCTAAAGGCACCATGGTGCGATCGCCAAAGACAAGGTCGTTGACCTCAATGACGTCGCCAATGGCATAGATATTCTCGTCTGCAGTGTGGAACTGCTCGTCTACCACAATGCCGCCGCGCTGATTGCACTCAAGACCGGCATCCTTAGCAAGCTGGCTGTTGGGACGAACGCCAATCGACAGGATTACAAGGTCAGCCGTGAGCTCTTTGCCACTTGCAAGCTTTACCGTTACTTGCTTGCCGTCATCGGCAAAGGAATCGACGCCGTCGCCCAAGTGAAGCGCCACACCCTTGTCGAGAATGTTTTCGTGCAGAAGCTGAGCCATCTCAAAGTCGAGCGGAGCCATAACCTGATCGAGCGCCTCAACGAGACTTACCTTAAGACCTGCCTCATGGAGGTTCTCTGCCATCTCAAGACCGATAAAACCGCCGCCAACAACAATGGCGGTCTGAGCTTTGCTTTGACCCGCCTCACCGCGAACGATTGCGCGGATTTCGTCGGTGTCGGGCACTGTCCACAGCGTGCGAATGCGCGGAGAATCGATGCCGGGAATGGGCGGACGCAAGGGAGACGAGCCCGTGGCAATAATGAGGGTGTCGTAGCTCTCATCGTAGGACTCACCCGTTGCGTGATTAGTAATGCTCACACTCTTGGCATCACGATTGATTGCAGTAACCTCATTTTGCACACGAACATCAATGTTGTAGCGTGCCTTCATGGTCTCTGGAGTCAGCAGCAACAGCGCATCGCGCGAGCTAATGACATCACCCACGTGATACGGAAGGCCGCAGTTTGCATAGGAAATATATGCGCCGCGCTCGAGCAGAACAATCTCTGCCTGCTCATCGAGTCGGCGAAGACGTGCAGCGGCACTTGCGCCACCTGCAACGCCACCGATAATGACAACTTTACTCATGGATTCCTCCTCAGTCCCTGCATGGATATGCACTCTCATTATCCAAATTGAGAGACCTTCTGACCGTGACCCAGTCACTCAGAGACGTTTGGATGTCAGACGCTCAGCCAGACTTGCGTTTGTCTGCCACGGGTAAAGCTTAGCCAGCCGTCGTCCTCGCCTGTTGCGGGCAAAGCCCAACCTGTCCTGTCCTCACCTGTTGCGGACACATCTCAGCCCGTCTCGTCCTCATCTGCTATGGAATCGGCGTCTGATTTTTTCGTCATTTTGTGAGGGATGCGCCGCAGATGTTTGAGCGCGGTGATAGAAAGTCCGGTGTCATCGCGCTCCCAGTCTTCCAATTCCTGCATGAGACCTGCGGTAATGATACCTGCCGGAAGTGCGACAACAGCAATGCCAAAAAGAGCAGAAATCATCGAGAAGAGCCTGCCCAGTACCGATACGGGATAGAGGTCGCCGTATCCTATAGTTGTGAGCGAGATGGTTGCCCAATAGAGCGCCTCAAAAAAGCTGTCAAACGAATCTGGCTCAGCATTAAAAACAACCAACGCCGAGACTATCAAATAAACCACTGCAATAAAGGCAACCGCGCCCAAAGAAGCTCTCTGTCGATGAATAACACGTCCAATTAACGTCATGCTTTTTGAATAGCGAAAAGCCTTGGCAAGACGCGCCAAACGTAACAGGCGAAGCGAGCGCAAGAATCGCAGTGACTGGTTGAGAGCCAGATAGCCCGGAAGCAGCGACAGCAGATCCACAATTGCCATGGGACTCACGGGATAGGTCAGAAATGCTCTTTTTGCATCGAGGTCAGGTCGTCTGAGATCTGCGGTAATCCAGCGCAGGATGTAGTCCACCGTGAATACGAGCGTCGCAACAAACTCAATAATCTGTGTTGTAAGGTTACTCTGCTTAAATGCGAGCGGAACAAGTGAAGCCACGATAATAACTATCATCGCCAAATCGTAGTAGTCAGTACCACTTTCATCAGGTGGATTGACGAGCTGGTTAATCTTTTCTCTCATGGTTTCCTCAGACCTACGAAGCAAGCGTGTACATCACAGCACTTCAAGCCCTGCATCCCACCCGTCCTCATTGAGACGAGCAAGCACCTCATGGACGAGACGAGCGAGCTTAAGCTCAAAGCCCGTACTATTATCGATAACACAGAGCTGCGGGTGGTCTTTCCAAGCGGCTACAATTTTGCCATCAAGCTTGGCGGCTTCCTCGGGTGGCTCTCTGCGAGTCGCATTGTTGGTGAGCGTGTAGTACTCAAGAGCTCCTTTTGCAGCTGTCATGAGGTGATAAACCGCATCATAGCGCGCGTGTATATCGTCGTAGCTCAGACCAGCTTCCTTGAGAAAAATATCAAACTCCCCCGACTGTAAGTAACCCTTGCCGTCGAGAAGCCCGCGGTCGCATACCAGCAAGACCTTCTCGGCAGGAATGGCGCTTGCTGCATCGCGAAAGACCCTCTCTTGCGCAAGCTGTAGCTGAAACACACGGCGCTGAAACTCAAGTCGCGACTCACAGGTCCACGGCGCAACCCCGGCAGAAATGAGCGCCGTTGCGCACTCTGGAACAAACACGAGTTGCCAACCACGGCCTTCGAGCTCTTTTCTGAGGAGTTCTAACGCGGTTGTTTTTCCTCCACAGGGACCACCGGTAATAACAATCGTGCGAACATCAACAGCCATCTGCACTCCTTTACACCTATGCTGCTCCTATTATGGAGCATCTTGGAGCACGGGATGAGCTGAGATATCGACCAATTTGGCGCGCAGGATGAACTGAGACATCGACCAATTTGGCACACAGGATGAGCTGAGACATCGACCAATCAATGAAATGCCTCAGTGAGAGCCGCTCGCTTGAGCCACGAACCGCGCAGTAACCGCACCAAAAAGAGGATGCCTCGAATGCACAGCTCAAATGCCATGGCAATCCACACCCCCTGAAGACCCCACAAGGGTGCGAGCAGTGCCGATGCGGTAAGGCGCAGCCCCCAAATCGTGGCAATCTGAAAGAGCGTGGGCACCAGTGTATCGCCTGCCCCACGAAGGGCTCCTGCAGACACCAACGTTGCAGCAAAGAGAGGTTCTGCAAACGCTTCAATGCGCAATACGTCAACCCCGAGTTGTTGAACCTCAGGCACAGGGGTGAGCATTCCCATGATGACAGGAGCGGCAAAGAACAACACACAACCCATCACCGCCATAATCACCATGCCGATAGCCACACTCAAGCGGGCAAAACTTCGTGCAAGGTCTCTTCTCTCAGCACCAATAGCTTGCCCTACCAGAGTTGTAGCAGCAACACTCACACCAAAGCCCGGCATGTAAGCCACAGCC
>JAFUCQ010000087.1 GCA_017459605.1 Atopobiaceae bacterium | reverse complement strand
TGCTGCCAACCTTCAGAATATGAGCGCCCGTCAAGCTGCAGTTGTGGCTGCCTGCGATACGACGCCATGGCCAGGACCTGGTCTGTGCGCTGGCTGGATTTCGAGCGTGTTTGAAACAGCAGGACAGACCGTTCCCGGAGGTAACGCGTGTGATATGGCTCGCGCATGGTGCTATTCAAGTGACCTGTCTGAGCTCAAACCTGGCATGATAATCGCGGTAGCTTCTCATCATCGTACCGAGAATGGCAAAATCTGGGGACACATCTGCGTCTATGTGGGAAATGGTCTTATCAAAGACAGCGGCACCTATGGCATCAGACGCTCATCGCTTGGCTCATGGCTTGCATGGTTTGGGGCTTCTGAGACACCAAAGTGGGGCTGGGCAAACGGCATGAGTCTCGAATAGTTCTCGGACAGATGATCTGCAAGTAGGGATTACTTTTTGAGTGCCGCTTCCAAAATTAGTGCTTACTGCTTCCCAAAAACTTGCCCACAAAACTCTTGCTTTGAGCTTGAGCAGGCTTTGCAACTTCTGTCCTTTCAATCTGCTCAAGTCGCGCCAAGAGCTGTTCGGTGGAACCTTTGGTGAAACCTTGTTTGTCAAAGGGAATAAAAATACCACCCTTAACAAACACGACCACAAGGTGTTCGGTAACGCTATGACCCTCAATCCTCTCAAGACCAATCTGGCCTCGATTGCTGTCACCCGACCGATAAAACTGCAAGGAACTATCCAAAACACAAGTAGTCCTGACGCTCGCAGATTCACCAATTAAACCAAGTCGCTCCATCTCAGCTTGAGCGTTTTGCCTGCTCACTAGATAACTCACGAGTGTTACCACAACAACGCCAAGAGTCAAAACGAGATACGTCGGATTCTTCAGGTAAATTGACAAGCCAATCCCTGCGAGCGCAACCACAGGAAGGGCAATCCTCTCATAGAGAGTCCCCATATTGTCCTTGATATAGGCAAGCTGGGCCTCACGGGCAATTTCTGCGGTGTAATCGTATTCATTAACAATGCGCTTCATAGTAGAACTCCCCTGACACGAATGCCTTATGCAGAGTATGGCACTTGCAGCGCGGTACAGAGCAAAGTCAACACAAAGACCGCTTATCGCACACATGAGACGCACATACACAGGCGGCATCATAGTGGCTCCATACACAAGCCGCTTCCCACACACATGTCGCACAATACAAAGACCGCGAATGTACATATGAGGCGTACACCGCAACCCAATAACATGCCCTTTGAAAAAATCACGATGACTTTATTTGGGCTTTTGTCGAAAAAAGCGCTGCGGTCGTTGTAAAGGGCATGTTATTTTTGGGATGAACTGACGACAAACGACACAGGGTATCCAATCCTGGGTATTTGTCGAGAAAAACGCCGTTGCCGTTACAAAGGGCATGTTATTTTTGGGATGAACTGGCGACAAACGACGCGGTGATTCAACGCTGGGCCTTTGTTGAGAATGCACATACGAGGCACATACGAGACGCACATCGCAAAGACCGCTTCCCACACACATGAGGCGTACGCCGCAATCCAATAACATGCCCTTTGAAAATCGCACAATGATTTTATCTGGGTTTTTATCAGAAAAACGCCGTTGCCGTTGCAAAGGGCATGTTATTTCTGGGATGAATTGGCGACAAACGACGCGGGAACCCAATCAATCGAGGAATCAATCACGCGGACAACCATCCACCTATAACGTATTTCGGTATGGGGGAGCTTCCCTTAAACTTGACTCAGGGCTAATCAGTTTTTCGATTAGTTCGAATTACGATTAGCTCGAATACAGCTTACGAAGCTTGCTGTGTGAAAGGAGCCAACAAATGAAAGCGTATCGCCGTATGGTATCGATGACAGCGTTTGTGCTGGTGCTGCTGGGTGTACTTGTTGCCTTTGCTACTCCAGCATGGGCGTTGGATGGTGTTGATATTTATCGACTCTACAATCCCAATTCAGGCGAACACTTCTATACACAAAACAGGACAGAGCGAGACCAACTTGCCCTCGTGCACGGCTGGAATTATGAGGGCGTGGGTTGGGTGGCTCCCAGTTCTGGCTCTCCTGTGTATCGCCTGTACAATCCCAATGCGGGAGACCACCACTACACGATGTCTGTAGGCGAAAGAGACATGTTGTCGCGTATTGGCTGGCGCTATGAGGGTGTGGGCTGGATGTCAGACAAGCCGGGTACGGTGCCACTCATGCGAGAATACAACCCCAACGCTCGTGCTGGAGCTCACAACTTTACGACCAACAACAACGAGCACAAGAACCTTGTTGGTCTTGGTTGGCGCGATGAAGGCATTGGATGGTGGGCTACAGCCGCAGGTAATCGCATCATTGTGCGTAAAGAGGCTGAGAGCATGGGCTATGACAGCTGGACTCCAGCAGACTACAACAAGAAGTACGGAAGCGACGCAAAGTATCTCTACACTGATGACACGACCTATCAGGCTGCTATTCCCAACACAAACTTCAGTATTTTGTATACCTATCGTGGCCCCTCGTATCAGGGACTTTATGGCTTTACGGGCTTGATTGGACCTTTGGGAGAGATGGTTCAAGGACTCAAGAGCAATCTGACACCTCAGCAGCTGGCAGCACGACTTGAAGCGCCGCGTCCTTTCCCCAAGGGAGTGGTGACGTCAGCAGAGACAAAGACATCAGATGGCATGCTTTCCTTTATGACCGAGAGCTACGTATCCATCCGTTATTACGGACTTGAAGATGGGGTCAACATTGGTGATGATGGCGCAGGATACGGAGGAGAGCTTCAGATTATCCCCGAGGCAGATGGAACAGTTGGTCCCAACTCGACCGCCTTTTTGTGGATGGTGTCGGGATAGGGAGTGGTGATGAGTGCAGCTGTGGCTGGTGGCTGGTGTCGGGATAGTTTTGGGCGCTAAGTGTATTTGTGGATGACTTCGGGATAGGGAGTGGCGATGAGTGCAGCTGTGGATGGTGGATGGTTCGTCTGTGTCACCTGAGCTGCTCATCCACAGTTGTCAACGAGTGCAAGCTTGTGCCTCTCCGAGTCCGACTGTGTATGGACGCCCGAGCGCAAACCTGTGCCGCCCGAGCGCAAATCTGTGGCTGTCTGAGTTCTCAGATGCGTGAGACTCAGGCAGCCACAATCGTATCAATTTGAATTTCTCGTCCGCAGAGCAGCTCGGTGTGCTCGCTTTCACATGCAGGACAAATCCGTCCGTGTTCGAGGGTGGCATAGGTCGTGCCACAATCATTGCAGATACACAAGGCATGAATGGGAACTACTTCCAGCTCGGCTCCACGAAGCAAATCGCGCTTGTCTGCAGCCCACCTCCAACAATCCTGAAGGTAGTCAGGAAGCACCCCGCTTACCTCACCAAGCTCAAGCGTTACCTTTGAGATAACGCTCAATCTCTGCTCACGTCCTAAATCTTCGAGCGTATCTATCATGTGAAAGACAATGCCAAGCTCATGCACGGTCTCCTCCTGTGACCTTGTATTTAAGGAGCTTGATGCCACGCTTGGCAAGGCTGGGCAACAAGACCTTGATTTTATCCTCGCTCGCCCACATCCGACTTGCATCTGGGTTATCGCGCATGAGATGAATGGCATCAAACTCGCAACGTGTGGTACACAGGCCGCAGCCAATACACTTGTTGGGATCAACAATCGAAGCGCCGCACGACAGGCATCGTGCACATTCAATCTTAATCTGCTCTTCGCTGAGGTCGTGGGTGGGGTCATCCCAGTTGTGAAGTATGGAGCTTGGCACATCAATCTTGGCGGCTTGACGTCCAGAGTGGTCGTAATCGTTGGGGTTGAGCAAGATGTCATCTTTGTTCAGCTCAACGTAGTGGCGCTGGTTGCGTCCAATGGTGAGCGAGGAGCCCCTCTGCACATAGCGATGCAGAGAAATTGCTGCTTCATGGCCTGCAGCTATAGCGTCGATGACAAACTTAGGCCCACTCAAGACGTCGCCTCCGACAAAGATATCTTCGACAGAGCTCTGGTAGGTTTTTACATCAGCGAGAGGTAGGTTTCCTCGACCGAGTTCAAGCTCAACACCATCGAGAAGCTCGCCCCACTCAACCGTCTGACCAATCGACATCACCACCTGATTGCAGGGAATCGTCATGGTGTCGGCCTCGTCATAGACAGGGGCAAATGAGCCATCCTCAGCATAGACCTGTGTGCAGCGCTTAAACACAACAGCGCTCACCTTGCCAGATGCATCCCGCTCAATACGCAGCGGACCCCAGCCATTGACAATCTCAACACCGTCATCTTCTGCCTCATGGATTTCAAGGGGAAGTGCGGGCATCTCGTCACGCTGCTCAAGGCAGACCATCTTGACTTCAGAAGCACCGCAGCGGCGAGACACCCGTGCTGCATCGATAGCAACATTGCCACCACCAACAACCACGGTTGTTCCAGCAACCTCATGCTCAGGTCTATCAAGGGCAAGTTCCAAGAACTCAACAGCACTCATAACGCCGTCGCCAGCTTCGCCATCAACGCCAGCTTTTCTGCCACCCTGACACCCAATGGCAAGGTAGATTCCGCGATAACCCTCTTGGCGCAACTGCTCGATGGTAATGTCTTTGCCAACCTCAACGCCACAGCGAATCTCAACGCCAATCTCGCGCAGCACATCAATCTCGGCATTGATAATGTCGCGTGGCAGCTTATAGGCAGGAATGCCGTATGCCATCATGCCGCCGGGCTTCTCACGCTTTTCAAAGACGGTGGGACTATAGCCCATCGTAGCAAGATAGTACGCGCAGGTAAGACCCGCAGGGCCAGCTCCGATAATGGCAATCTTTTCAGGGAGACGACCACGCGTTGAGGGAACAACGGGCTCAGGAATCCAACGAACAGCAGCGTTCAAGTCTTGTGCGGCGATAAAACGCTTCACATCATCGATAGCGATGGCCTCATCGACCGTGCCTCGGGTACACGCCTCTTCGCAGCGCTTGTTGCAAATACGTCCGCATACAGCAGGGAAGGGGTTTTCCTTTTTGATAAGCTCAAGGGCCTCGGTGTAGCGGCCCTCTGCTGCCATGCGCAAATATCCCTGAATGGAGATGTGCGCCGGGCAGGCAGTTTTGCAGGGAGCTGTTCCCGTGTCATGAGTCTCGATGCGGTTGTTGTTTTTGTAGTCTGGATCCCAGTCGGCTTCTCCCCACGGACGCCCATCAGGAAGTGGCTGGCGCGGATACTCAATATCGCCCGCTTGTGTGGTGAGCTTTTGTCCCAGCTGTACAGCTCCTGCAGGACACACCTCAACACAACCAGCGCATGCGACACAGTTTTCAGCCTCAACGTGAGCAACATAGGCAGAGCGAGACAGGTTGGGTGTATTGAAGAGCTGGCTTGTGCGCAAAGCAAAGCAAACGTTAACGTCACAGTTGCAGATGGCAAAGATTTTGTTTTCGCCATCGATGTTGGTTATCTGGTGCACGTAGCCGTTTTTCTCCGCCATAATGAGCGTGTCGATGACCTCGTCATAGCTGATGTAGTGGCCTTTACCCGTTTCAACAAGGTAGGTTGCCATATCGCCAACACCAATGCACCAGTTTTGCGGATCGCGCCCTGAGTTGTCGCCGCGCGCACGCTCAGCAATACCACACGAGCACGAACCCGCAGCGTAGGTGTCATATTTTTTGAGCCAGTGTGAAAGGTGCTCAACACTTGCCGTCACATTTTCATGGCGAATGGCATGCTCAACCGGGATAACGTGCATGCCAATACCAGCACCACCCATCGGCACGAGCTTGGTTGCAACCTTGAGCGGCAGATACGA
>JAFUCQ010000086.1 GCA_017459605.1 Atopobiaceae bacterium | reverse complement strand
TTGCCATTTTTGGCTTGTTGAACTTGTTCAGCTTTGCTAGATGCAGCATTTGAACCATTGTTGTTAGTGTTCACGGCGTTGCTACCATTAGCAACAGAGCTCTGCCGCTTAACACGACGACGTCGCGTGGTACGAGCATCAGTCGAAACCTCGCCATCCTCAGATGGACTCTTTTCTCCCTCAGCCGAATCTGACTGATTCAGTGATACTGCATCTGCCTCATTGAGCGTAATAGAAGGCGCTGGCAAAGGGTCTGGTGAGCCCTGCGTGAGCTCTTGGGTGAGCTTGTTCATATCTTCAGGAACGACACGTTTTCTCGTACGAACACGACGACGTTTGGGTGCTTCACCCTCTTGCGCAGCTTCTTCCGTAATTTGCTGGTCCTCAAGCTGCACATTTGTCTCTTTTGCCACGCTTTAATCTCCTTTTTTCTGGCTCCATCCCACACAAGGGACCTTATAAACACTCCAGAATCGATAAACCTATCTATGAATTATGGTGTGGAGGAAATTACTGCAAAGCATTAACTTTTGCGCCTTGCAGAGCGAATTATAGCACGTAGCTCACACAATGCAAGGCGGCGACTCGATAAGCACACCCCGAGCACACCCCGAGTCCCGTACCTCGATTGCCCCTAGATTGCCCCCTAGATTGCCTCGATTGCCCTCGCCTACACCTTACCTGTATGAGACGTAGCCTACTGAGCATTGAAAACAACTCCCGATTTGATAAACCGAGAGCTGTTTTACTGTTTAATTCTTGAGTGCAACCGGGAAGTCATAACATACGCTGTAATCGAGTCCGATTGTTCCTTGAAATCTTCCCAGTTTTCCTAAATACTTTCGCGGACTGTTCAATGCAGTCCATCACCTGTAGAGGCCCAAACGAAAACCCTAAGTTGCTCACAGCCTTTCTGCTTGTGTTTCTAGGCGTTTCTCATCCGATGAACTACCAGTTCTGAAATCTGTTGGGCGATTTCTTCTGCGGCCTCACGGCCCGCACCGCTCAAGCTTATCCATGTGGTGCGTGCCTGTCCGCTCACCCGCTTAACCAGCTCATCCTCGATGAGGCCACCAACTGACATCGAAACCGTTGGTTGTAGCAAACCTGACTCATCAACAATAAGAGAAATTGACGATCCCTCTTCGTGTAGAAGTAGGCAGAGCAAGACAATGTCACGCGCTGTGCAGAAAAGGTGTCCCATGGCATCGACAAACATAACAATGCGCTCAGGTCGTGTGCGATGCAGTGGTTGAGACGGCTTAATCTGAGCAAGCATCTCGTTGCTGACCAAGCTAATGTAATCTCTGCCCTTGTCAGTTAGCGTGCAAAAGACATTGCGCCTATCGTTTTCACCCATCGTGCGCTCAATATAGCCATTACGAGCCAAGAGGTTGCTCCTATGTGTCATGGTTGTACGCAAGACAGCTTGGTAGTCTGCTATCTCGGATGCTTTAAGAGCTACTCCCTCTACCTGCAAATGGCACAAGATTGCAAACTCTTCAAACGTAATTCGCTCAGAAACTGGCATACTCTGGCGAACCACATTAAAAGCTCGTCTCAATAGTAAATAAATGCGCAATTCCATCGTGAACCAACTTTCTGCCATGCACGTCGGCCCCTGCAAACGTGACATCAATACTGGGAGCACCGAATATCACGTCACGGTCTTATATGCGCCTCAAAGACCGAGACTGTCCCTCGTTACGCCTCCAAAACCCTAGCAATACGCTGGGCGAGGTATTCCCAACAAATTAGCAGACCACCACCGACAATGACAGACCTTTCAAATTTTTGTTAACCAAGTGTTTTTGTGTACACATATCTGCAGTTCATTACCATAACTCACCATAAGGTCTCCATATAAATGAAGGAACATGTGATGATATCCCTTCCTACCTGTGTTCCTCATGTCAACGCAAGGCCCGCATATCCGCACGTTGCCCGCGTCCATACCAGCCCGACTCAACGCAAGACCCGCACATCCGCGCGTCGCCCGCGTCCATACCAGCCCGACTCAACGCAAGGCCCGCACATCCGCGCGTCGCCCGAGCCCGAGCAACCACGTGCTCCACCAACACACCTACATGTCTACATCTTTTCTGGTGCAGAAACCCCAATGAGACTCAAGCTCAGCGCAAGCACCCGTCGCACTGCATCGCACACAATCAAGCGCGCGTGGCTCAATTCCTCATCGAGCGGCCTTCCCTCTGATGCCAACACTTGGCAGTTCTGGTAAAAGCCGTGGAAGTCGGCAGCAAGCTCCTCTGCATAGTGAGTTAAACGGAACGGAGCACGGTCGCGAGCACAACCCGCTACCAGTTCGCCAAACTCAGAAATGCGCCTCGAAAGCTGAAGCTCGCTGGGATGCGTCAGCTGTGACAAGTCTCCAGAATCTCCGATGGCCCGTTGAGCGACTGCGTCCATACCAAGGGCCGCCGCCTCCTGTTCATCGACAGCTGCTGCACGTCTCAAAATTGAACAAATCCTCGCATGGGCGTACTGCACGTAATACACCGGGTTTGAGCTGTCCTGACGCTTAGCCAGCTCAATGTCAAAATCAATCATCTGGTTAGACGATTTCGATACCAAGGTGTAGCGCGTGGCATCCACACCCACCTCATCGAGCAGCTCATCAAAGCTCACCATCATGCCACTTCGCTTTGACATTTTTACCGGAACGCCATTGCGCAAAAGATTGACAAGCTGGCCGAGCAGAACTTCAAACTGACCCTGATATCCCAAAGCCTCGCACGCCGAATCCACGCGTTTGATGTAGCCGTGATGGTCTGCTCCCCAGATGTCAATTGCACGGTCGACCCGCTGGAATTTATCCCAGTGATACGCCACATCCGAGGCAAAATAGGTGTGCTCACCATTGCTTTTTACCAAAACACGGTCTTTGTCATCGCCAAAATCAGTCGAGCGGAACCACAGCGCTCCATCATCTGTTGTGTAGAGATAGCCCGCCTTCTCGAGCGCTGCAAATGCACGCTCAACCGCGTTGGTGCCCGTCTCGTCACGCTCATAGAGCGAACGCTCTGAAAACCAGCGGTCAAAATCACAGCGAGCCGTATGGCAGCTCTGCTCAATCTGTTTGAGCATGAGTTTGTAGCCACGCTCACGCAAATCACATGCTCGATCTTCTTCGTTCATATCTGCCAAAGCCGAGCCGTCTTCCTTCACAAACTCATAAGCCAAATCAACAAGGTAGTCTCCGGCATAGGCGTTTCCACCCAACGCATCAATAAAACTGCTGGTCAAAGGATGTGTCTCCGGATGTTTATCGTCCTCATCTCTTACGTAAACCTCGCGGTCATCAATAAGCGCTGCTCGCGCTTCGTCGAGCGTTTTTCCCTCTTTCATCAGCTCAAGCAGCTGCATTACGCGCACCGAAAGCGACGAACCAAACACATCCATCTGCGTACCGTGGTCATTGATATAGTACTCGCGCGTGATGTCATAGCCCGCATGGCTCATCACACGACAGAGTGCGTCGCCGAGCGCTGCCCACCTGCCATGGCCAATATGAAGGGGTCCCACCGGATTTGCCGAGACAAACTCAACTTGAACGCGCTGACCCTCCCCAACGTTTGAGCGACCAAAATCCACGCCGAGACGGCGAACCTCTGCAAAGACTTCAGCAGAAGCAGCGCTCGAGAGGTAGAAGTTGATAAAGCCAGGGCCTGCAACCTCAACGCGCTCAACAGACGCATCAGCCGGCATGTGCTCTACGAGAGCAGCAGCAATCTTTGCAGGAGCCATGCGAGCAGCTTTGGCAGACCTCAGAGCAACCGTTGAGCTCCAATCGCCGTTTGAGCTATCCGCCGGACGTTCCAGACCAAAATTACTCAGCTCAAACGCTGGCAACAATCCTGCGCTCTGGGCTTTCTCAAGTGCTTGGCTAAGTAGTGTTTCGAGCTTTTTTTGCATTCGTATACTCCCTCATAGTGAGCCGTGCTCACGTCATGTACTCCCTCGTAGTGAGCCACGTTCACGTCATGTACTCCCTCGTAGTGAGCCGCGCTCACGTCACCGTGTACTTCTCAACGCTTAGTCTTCTCCGAGCTCCTTGCGAACAAGTTCGTCTCGGAATCGCGCCAATCCGCATTCCAAGCCAACAGGGTAGCTCTGTGGGTTGAGGAATCGCTTGACGGCTGGATCGAGATGCATAAGTTCGTCTTTACAGCGACGTCGAGCATCTTCGAGCGACTCGGGCTCGCCCTTGCGAAAACCATCCTCGACTACCTGAACGAGCAATTCACGTGCCTCATACGACGAGAAATCGTACTTGGTCAACGGGTCAATCACATCAACCGCACGACGCTGCGTTTCCATCTTAACGTCGTCCACCACAATCTCGTCTCCCATGGGACAATCTGCATCATCGTAATAGCGAATGACATGCTGAATGCCAGGAATCGTCCGCTTGTAGAACTGCTCAGAGATTTTCATGACACTTTGCCACTCGTCGTGCTCGCCTCTCTTAATGGCCGCGAGTTTATAGACCCCGCCAAGCGAGGGCTGAGGATCGCAGGTTGCCAGCTTGGTTCCCACGCCAAACGAATCAATGGGAGCTCCTTGGGCAAAGAGCGACTGAATGGTGTACTCATCCAAATCATTGGAAGCAGAAATCTTTACGTACTCAAGACCTGCCGCATCAAAAGCTGCACGAGCATGCTTGGAGAGCCGTGCCAAGTCGCCCGAATCAATGCGAATAGCACTCAGGCGCTCGCCGCGCTCCTCCATCTCAATGCCCACCTTGATGGCATTTTGCACGCCCTGCTCCACATCGTAGGTATCAACGAGCAGCACGCAGTTTTTGGGACTCGTTGCGGCAAATGCGCGAAACGCCTCAATCTCAGAAGGAAACGACATAACCCACGAGTGGGCATGTGTACCAAAAACGGGAATGCCGTAAATCTTTCCCGCAAGCACATTTGAGGTTGAACTCGCGCCTCCCACATACGACGCACGCGCCACGGCAAGACCTCCGTCGGGGCCTTGAGCTCGGCGAAGACCAAAGTCCGAGACCGGATGGCCTTCTGCTGCCTGCACCACGCGAGCGGTCTTGGTGGCAACGAGGGTCTGGAAGTTCACAAGGTTGAGAAGTGCCGTCTCAACGAGCTGGCAATCGATAATGGGGCCTTGGACACGTACGATGGGCTCGCGAGGAAACACAACGCTTCCCTCAGGAGCTGCCCAAACGCTTACCCCAAGGCGATGTCCTGCCAGATACTCTAAAAACTCAGGCTTGAACAGTTTCCCTCCACCTGGGGCCTCGAGCTCTGCAAGATAGCTGATAGACGCATCGTCGTAGATGAAGTTCTCGATAAGATCGGGAATTTGTCCCGTACCGCAAGCAATAGCGTATCCACCCTCAAAGGGATTGTCTCTAAAGAACACGTTGAAGCAACCCTGTGCATCTTTGAGACCCGACTCCCAAAAGCCTTGTGCCATGGTGAGCTCATACAAGTCTGTGTTAAGAGCAATATCAGTTGGGATGGTGTAATCGGTAAGTGACATGATGTCTCCTCATCTGCCAAAACTCACAGCTTTTGTTACCAGTGGCAATTGGTTGCCGATAGCATTTTGCTGCCGGTGACAATTGGTAAGTACAAAGAACACAACCACAATTGCAAGTATCAAAAACACCAGCTTTTGCATGGGGGGTGTCTTATAGTCGTCGTCGGGTTCGACCAAGCCCTTGCGCTGCTCCTTGAGTTCTCGGAGACGAGCCGCCTCTTGGGCATCGCTTTGAGCTTGTGCCTGTTGAGCACGGAGTTTTTCGAGCTCTGCTCGCTCGCGCGACGCCTGCTCCTCTTGCTGGCGCTGTGCCGCCTGTTGGCGAAGCATTTCGAGTTCTGCGCGCTCATCATCGGTCAATGGGTTTGTGCCGTCTGACATAGACAGCCTTCCTGTTCAGGCAGCTCTGCTGTGAGCTGCATCTGCATAATTCTATACCTAGTTGACTGCTTTTATGTCGGACTGGTCTACACCAGTTAAATCAAAGGGTGGAATAAAGCTCTCAGAGACCGTTCCAGACTCTTGCCACCACAGCTGAGTAAAGCCGAGTTCATCTGCGTAGTCGAGAACCTCTTCGTATTCAGGCTTACTCAGCGTGCGCTCAAGACCATCGCTTCGCGTGCGGCACTGCTCGTTTGTGGTGTATTGATTCATGACAGATAGGTCAAGCTCATTGTGGCCAATCTCCCAAATGAGATCCAACACATTAAGCGAGTCTGCGATGCGCTCTGGAAGCACCAAATGCCTCACGATAATACCTCGCTGCATGGCGCCTTCGCTGTTACAGTGCCTCCCACCTGCTCGTCTGAGCTGCTCAACCATCTCGCCAAGGGCTTGGTAGGCGGTCTCTGGATAGTCGCGTGCCTGAGATAGCTCGCCGGCAAGCTTTGGCGACGCATACTTAAAGTCGCAGAGCCACACGTCGATGTAATCTTCGAGCTCGTGAATGATCTCATGGCGCTCGTAGCCGCTCGTGTTGCACACAATGGGCAGGCGCAAGCCCTTTGAGCGAGCGCGATCAATTGCCTCGCACAAGTGTGGAGCAAAGTGGAGCGCTGTCACGAGGTTGATGTTGAGCGCTCCTTGGTCTTGGAGCTCGAGCATAATCTCGCTGAGCCGCTCTACGCTTATGTCTTTACCAAAGCCACCGGTTGAAATCTCATGGTTTTGACAAAAGACACAGCGCAAGGGGCATCCCGAGAAAAAAATGGCACCAGATCCCGCCTCGCCAGAAATGGGAGGCTCCTCCCAAAAGTGCAGCGCTGCTCGAGCTATGCGCAGCTGACTAGTTTGTCCGCATACACCGCGCTTGCCAGAGCTTCTGTCAACGCCACAGCGCCTTGGACACAGCTCACACAACTCGTAACCTTGTTCGAGCAAGCTTGGCCGCAAAGACAACGATGTCATGTCTGGCTATTCTCCTGTGTCTCGACTCTGTGTGATGTTAGATATATACATAACATAAATTGTCGATGGGGACGCCGATTCGGGATACGGCTCGGCGCTGGTGCGGTTAGATAGCATTCCGGACGTAGGCACCCGTTAATGAAATTCCACCTATCGCCCTGAAATTCCACCTATCGCCCATAAGCAGAAAGGCGAGCCTCCAGAACTCGGAAGACTCGCCTTTCCTTACCACCTATATTTCAAGCTCCAACCCCTCGCGGTTATCCCGACCTCAAGGGGTTCGAGTCTTCGTGTCATGGTGGAGATGAAGGGGTTCGAACCCTCGGCCTCAGCGTTGCGAACGCTGCGCTCTCCCAGCTGAGCTACATCCCCGTGCAATGTATTGCGCAAGCGCAATTGTGGCACCGAGCTCAAACTCTGTCAATCCTCAAAGCTTGTTCGAGTCACACGTCGACCCCCGCGGCGCGAAAATGAACCCACCTCTCAAAGGTGGGTGCCCTCATCGCTCGTTCCAGCTTCCTCAACATCGGAGGATACCTGTAGTGAACGAGATTTGGGCTCCCTCAACACAAGTGCCGGTTCACCCAGTTGGAGCCGCAGGGGTTCGACATCTCCAACTATAGCTGCTTCGTCGGGCGATTCCAGTCTTGACATCCAGCCATAAAGGATATAAGGGAGGGATTTATATTCGGTAAACGTGAGCTGTTCACTCGCCTTCGATTGAGAAGCTCAGCTTGTAGTAAAATATGGTGCTTAGGTCTGTGTAAGAATGAACTTCGAATGGAAGGAATTGCATCATTACTGCTTGGTGGATTCCCCATGTCTCAATTTTTCTCACGGCACTGCTTGTGTCTGTGTGCATGACGCCTGTAGCTAAACGCATTGCACAGCGTTTAGGTGCTGTTGACAAACCCAGCGGTCGACGCATCAACAAAACCACGGTTCCTCGTATGGGCGGGATTGCCATCGGGATAGCGTTGCTCGCTGGTTTTCTCGTTCAGATACTCGGAACCCAGTTTTTGGATTGGCCGAGCGTTTTTATCCCCAGATCAGGGCTTGTCGTTAATTATCCGCTCCTCTTTTTGTCTTTTATTACCATCTTTGCTACTGGAGCGATTGATGATGTCTACCAGCTTAAACCTCTTCCTAAGTTGGTTGGACAAATCATTGCGGCAGTTCTTGCAAGTGCTGGCGGACTGGTCATTGGAAACATTGTCAATCCCTTTGGACCAGGAGAGCTTGTCTTGGGTTGGCTGGCATATCCCGTTACCATCATCTACCTCGTGGCGTATGTCAATATCATCAATCTTATCGACGGTCTCGACGGTCTTGCATCAGGTATCACCTGTATTGCCAGCTTTACCATGTTCATCTTGGCATTTACCGCGGGGCGTCTCGACGCAGCATGTCTTGCCATTGCGCTGGCGGGAGCAACCTTGGGCTTTTTGCCGTATAACTTCAATCCTGCGAG
The DNA here is from genome assembly GCA_017459605.1 of Atopobiaceae bacterium. Lineage (GTDB taxonomy): Bacteria > Actinomycetota > Coriobacteriia > Coriobacteriales > Atopobiaceae > RGIG4373. The sequence goes on along the minus strand of JAFUCQ010000086.1, from coordinate 2,726 downwards.
TATCTTTCTTGGTGACTCAGGCTCACTTACCTTGGGTTTTGCTCTGGGGACGATTTCGCTGCTCAACGTAACGCGTATCGCCGGTCTTACCACCATCATCGTGCCGCTCATTGTAGCGGGCATCCCTATTATCGATACCTTCTCGGCTATCGTGAGGCGCCGACGTGCCCACGTGAGCGCAACGCAAGCCGACAAAGGTCACATTCACCACCGCCTCATCGACGAAGGCTTCAACCAAAAACAGGCAGTGCTTTTTATCTATCTCTGGACCATCATGCTCAGCGTTGGTGCCATCATCATGACGCAGGTCTCGCTGTGGCCTCGAATTGCAATCTTTGTTGTCCTTGGCGTGGCGTCATTTACCTTTACGGTGCGCCTCCATCTCTTTGAGCCGGTGCTTCGCCATCATTTTGATCCCAAAACGGGAAAAGACACTCTGGTAACGCCTGATGACCCAGCATTTCAGGAAGAGACTGAGCGAGCCGAGCAAATCAGTGCCGAGCGCCACCACCTTGGGACTCACAATCCCCTCAATCACAAGTCAGACGACTAGGCGGGTGCCGAGCACTGGGCAAAGGGACCGTGTGGCTGTCAGCCACCAGTCTGGCAACTGGGCGGCTAGCTTTCAACCACAGACCTCACAAGCAGGCGGCTGTCGAGCACCGGGCAAAGGTACCGTGCAGCTGTCGAGCACCGGTCTGGCGACAAGTAAACCTCAACGAGTGACCTCTCATTCAGACAAGCTCGAAAACAGAAGAGCAGCACCAATGTCGGCGCTTACATGAGCAACGGCGTCGTTCTTGGATAAGGCCTATTCATACACATTTTGCAATCTACTCGTACTAGTTTTTTCTCAGTACGAATAATGGGTTCAAAGTGTATGATTTGGCATTTTCGCAATCATACACATTTTGCACATTATTCGGTCTAATTTTTTTCGAGACCGAATAGTCTGCAAAATGTGTATGATTCACCACTCGGGAGAGACACGAAGAGCTGAACGCCGGCTCTTGCATATAACCCCAACCACCCAAACCAAAAGCGAAGCGCCCGTCCCCAACAGAGGACAGGCGCTTGTTTTTAAAACATGTTAAAACATGTGCGAGAGTACGTTCATTCCCGCGAGAATTCGTAGCGCAATATCGCAGCTCGCTCTTCGCGACCAGTACTTCTCGCCAGAAGCTTACATCTCAGCTGAGACTATTTCTCCTCGTCGAGAGCCTTCTTGGCCACTGCTGCGATGTCAGCAAAGGTTGCGGGATCGTCATAAGCAATCTCTGCCAGAACCTTGCGATCAAGCTCAACACCAGCAAGCTTCAGACCGTGCATAAAGCGAGAATAGCTCAGGTCATTCATGCGGGCAGCAGCATTGATGCGCTGAATCCAAAGACGACGGATGTCGCGCTTCTTGTTGCGGCGATCACGATACTGATACTGCAACGAATGCTGCATCTGCTCTTTCATGCTGCGATAGCTGCGTGACCTCGCACCGTAATAACCCTTCGTCCTCTCGCGGACGGTACGGCGTTTCTTGTTTGCGTTAACGGCTCGTTTTACTCGTGCCATGATTTATCAACTCCTCATGTACGTGTGGTGAAAAAACTCAGTTGAGTTACTTTCCCATGCGGGTGGATACAACACGAGCATCGCCGGGGGTGAGCTCGGTTTCTTTGCGGAATCCCCTAATGCGCTTGGGGCTCTTCTTGGTAAGAATGTGGCTTTTGAAAGCCTTGGCACGCATAATTTTGCCAGTACCAGTACGGCGGAATCGCTTAGCCGACCCCTTGTGCGTCTTCATCTTGGGCATACTAGTTCTCCTTTTGTTCCTGCTCTTCTTCTGAGCTCACTTCTTTCTCATCGAAGGCACCCTTGATAGGCGAGATAAGCATGTGCATATTGCGTCCCTCGAGCTTGGGCTGCTGCTCTACAATCGCAACATCTGCGAGGTCTTCAGCGAGACGCTCAAGTACCTTGAGGCCTTGCTCGGGGTGGGCCATTTCACGACCCCTGAACATAATCGTAACTTTGACGCGTGCTCCCTTTTTGAGGAAGCGAATCACATGGCTTTTCTTGGTGTTGTAGTCGCCAACGTCAATCTTGGGACGGAATTTCATCTCCTTGATTTCGACCTTGGCCTGGTTCTTGCGGGCAGCCTTGGCTTTGATAGCCTGCTGATACTTATACTTGCCGTAGTCCATAACCTTGCAGACGCAGGGATCGGCGTTAGGTGCAATCTCGACAAGGTCCAACCCTGCGTTGTAGGCGATGTTCAATGCATCGGATACTCCAAAGACACCCATCTGTTCGCCGTCCTCGCCAATCAAACGGCAGGTACGAGCAGTAATTTGCTCATTCACGCGAGGACCATCGTTTTTGGCTATCTCCGTTCACCTCCTCTTTAAGGACGCTGTGCGCCCTGTGTGTACTGACGCGGATGCGCCAATAAAAAACTCCCAGCGCGCAAAGCAGCATCTGGGAGAAACAGAACCCACCTATGGCAGGCGGAGATAATCCATTGTTCGACCAGACAGCAGCTCATTGGCGCCGTTGTGGTGGGGACAGCGTTGCATGTGCGAGCATTGCAGTCCCACTTCGTAGGTGGCGATTTGCCACAGCGCTGATGATACTAGCAGAGTCGCCGCTCGAGCACAAGCGAGGTTCTGAGTCTACATCCGCATCCTTGCACACACATCCTTGCACACATGCATCCTTGCACACACATCCTT
>JAFUCQ010000085.1 GCA_017459605.1 Atopobiaceae bacterium | reverse complement strand
TGATTGGCAGCCTCGAAACATTCCCCTGGTTATCTGTGGCGAAAGATTCTTGGGTAGCTTGATAGTCTCAAGAGAAGAACAGTAATAAAACATGAAAGCTAAATCATTACAATGCGCGGCATCTAGCTCTGAAAGATCTATTGATTTCAGACTACGGCATTCCTCAAAAAAGTGATCCATTGAAGAAACCTTATTTGTATTAAAACCAGACATATTTATAGAGGTCAAAGAGATGCAATTACGAAACATATATGGCATTTGGACAGAGGTTATTGGATCCCAATCATTTCCAAAATCCCATCCCTGAAGACTCACAGAACGGAGGGACTCACAGTTCTCAAACATACAGTTTGTTGATTCAATAGATTTAACATTTAGCCCAGACAAATCAGCCGATATCAGCTTTTTACAACCATTAAACATTGAAGCAAAGTTCGTGGTGACTGATGTGTCCCAGAGATTCAATCCATCAACTTCAACTAGCTCATAGCAATCCATAAACAAGCCGCACAAATTATTTGGCGCCACTACTCCCGAAGACGTAGACACTCTCCTGATGTATTGCTTGTAGGGTAACCACGGAAACCACGGAACACTTTCCGACCAGTCGGTGTCTGCTCCCACACCTGGATAGATTCGCAAATCACCATCGCTCGTAAGCTCCCAAGGACAGGTACCCCAAGTACCAGATGCGATGATGCTGGCTTGTTCTGCAAGGGCAGGTTCTTCAACTGGTGGGGTGGGTTCCTCAACGGGAACCGCAGGCTCTTCAGTAACAGGATTGTCTTCGGCTTGAACCGCATCTTCAGGAGCGACTGCTTGCACATCTTCCTCTGGCAGAACTACCGTGTCTACAACCTCACTCTGTTCAGCAGAAGGCAACCCCCCCCCGCCTCAAGCGCTTCAGCTAACCCTGCGGTTGGCATCATGCCTACCAACAGTACAAGCGTAAACACCCATGACAACAACTTCTCTAACGACTTTCGTTTGCGCATCTGAAACTCCTCTCAAAACACCTGTTACACAACATCTGATAGATAGTCTTTCCAACTATTCAGACATCTTTAATTGTTTCAGATGTAGTGCTCAATCTAAGAGGATGTACACAACTGATGGGGTTCATGTAATAAATAAGGCTCCATATACCACTGAGCGGACATGTAGAGTAAAGCACCCACCTACAATACAGTGGGTTTAATATCCAGCAATCTACTAGCTGTAGGAATGACCCCACAACATGCTCCGTTTTCAAAACGTAATCGATTATGCTCAAGCGAAACAGCATACACTCGTGTTGCAGTCGTTAACTAAGCCATCTCATCCCAGTCAGATAGCAAGCGCATCTTCGAATCGAAGACACAGCCAATAACATGCAGCTTGCGTGGGTCAGCCGCAAAGGCTGTTGCATATCCCTGCTCCTCAATCTGGGCAAGCGCCTCAGCAGCAGTGCCATCGCGCTTGAACTCAAACACATACACATGAGATGTCGTCTCAACTATACAATCCACTCTCCCCATTGCCTGATGAACCTCACAGCTCACATAACGACCTAAGAGAGCAAACGTAAGCCACAACACTGCTTGGAAGTAGTTTTCAAAGGGGTCTGAATCTCGTGTGTATGGAATGCTTGCAAAGAGTGCCTCAAGTATGTGGCGAATACCGTTAGTATCTCCTTGCTCTACATATCGGTGTAAGGTGAATACATCAGTACCGCGAGACGCACCATAACTCGGGGCATACGCTGGGAGCAAGTTCTCAACGAGTCCCCACGCTACTTCTTGATTTGGAACCGCAAGCTCATATGCACCAGTACTCGAATCGTAAGCTCGCACGGTAAGATAGCCTGTTTGATACAACAATGGGATGGGGTCTGGGTCATCAGCACGATAATCTGACAAGCGCTGAGCCGTTGCATACAGACTGCCGTCGGTGAGTCTCTTGGGATCTAAACCTGAATCTCTCATGCGCCTCACCAAAAAGCTTGGCGTTCCCGTCTCAAACCAATACGACCCAAGCCGGCGCTCATCAAGCGCTTTGAGCACGCTAAACGGGTTGTAGACTAGGCGTTTCACATCATTTTTCCCAGCTGGCCCATTTGGATGAAAACAATAGCCATCATACTGGGAACGTAGCGCCGCTTGGCATTCATCAGTTGATTGTGCAAGCTCTTCTGCCATCGCGTTGAGCTCTGGTGAAAAAGTCTCAAGCAGCTCCGTCTCACTTATTCCGCATATATTCGTAAATCTTGCATCATGGGATATATCACTCAATTGGTTTAAATCGCTAAAGATGCTCACTTTACTGAACTTAGTAACCCCCGTTATCAAGACAAACTTCACATGCTCATCTGCGCCTTTTAACACGGAGAAAAAGCTCTTGAGTGTGGCCCGATTACGCTCCTCGAGTACAGAATCTTGCATGCTTTCAAGCAGTGGCTTGTCGTATTCATCAACAAGGACAGATGCTCTATGCCCCGACACTGCATGCGATTTCTCAAGAAGGTTGTAAAAACGATCCCCCAGTTCAAAGCCTGCTCCATCGGTATCCCATGTGTTTTCCCAACGCTTAAGCACCGCGTCGAGCTTTTTCTCAAGGCCGCCTTCGAGAGAATAATTAGCCCCATTGAAGTCAAGATGAAACACTGGTCGTACTTGCCACGCATCAAGCCCGTTACCCTCAAGCTGCTCAATATCTAAACCTTCAAAGAGATCACGGCGTCCCTCAAAGTAGGCTCGCAGGGTGGATAAAAGCAAGCTCTTGCCAAAACGTCTTGGGCGACTCAAAAAATACGGTATACCACTTTGCGCAAGTTTATACACATAGGCAGTCTTATCAACATAGACGAAGCCATCTTGTCTGAGCTTCTCGAAACTCTGAATACCTATGGGCAACTTACGTGCCATAACACTGCCTTTCCCTATAATCCCTTGCGACTACAACAGCGTTTATTTCTCGCCCAAACCACATTATGTGACTATTAATTATGTGGTTATTAATTATGTGGTTATTAACAAGGACATTATCACACAGAACAAAGTGAATCGAGAAAAACAGGAGTCAAAGGGTAGCGAAGTTGAACTCCTTGTTGAACTCCATCAGAGAACGCCTTCAATCTCTACACCCGCAAGGTCACACGGAGACGAAACACACCAGGCTCCGTGCTCACCGTGAGCTTACCGTCTCGTTCGGCCACAAGAGCAGACAAAATCCTCAACCCCCAGCCGTGACCCTTGAGCTCTGGCTGCTCCTGCAAGAATCCACCACCCGTATGAGCCTCACGACTCTGCTTAGCCCTGTCGGCCACACCGACGTGCTTCAGCGCGCCCCGCTCGGCACCTTCGTCCTGCCCAGCGCCGCCATCCAGCTCGGTGCCTTCGCCCAGCTCGGCACCTTCGACCTGCCCGGCGCTATTGCTCACCGAAACCGCCATGATACCTGCCTGCATGCGGGCATGAAGCTCAATCCAGCGCTCGCCTTCCCCTAACTTCTCACACGCCGCAATAGCATTGTTGAGCGCATTAGAAAACAAAGCGCACAGACTCAGGTTGTCAATCGATACTCCTTCACGAACATCCACTTCAAAGCTGTGACAAATCGAGTGCTCGTGACACTCATGAGCCTTGAGAGCAAGCAAGGTGTCAAGTGCTGGATGCTCACAATAGCGCTCATAGTAGGCGCAGCGTTTTGCACTGTCCGCAGCATCTGCAGTTGATGTACCCCCTTCAAGACGGTTGCGCACATCTTGTACGTCTCTCAACAAATCCATCCTCAGCTCATCTAGCTGGGCATGCTCATCTTCTAAACGCTTGGTGTAGTACACACTCGAATCGAGAAGCTCATGTGCAGCAGCTGCTCGAACCTGAGAAATCTCATAACGCTGAGCTTCCTGAATCTTTTTCACCAAAAAGGGAGACAAAATTGCCATTACAACAATTGCCGCAAGACACAACGACAGTACAAACGGAGAATCCACATAGTGTTGCCAAATATCAATCCATACAATTGCTGACAAAACGAGGCTTGCTACATATCCAACAATCCAAATGTTACGTGGAACAGCACTCATGCCCTCAAACGAATCTGGCATACGAAGTGTGGCCTGAGACAGCTCCGGTTGCACCAGATGTACCTGTGAGTTTTCTTGCTGAGCCACAATTCGTGTCTCAAGACCATCGAGCATGTCTCGAGCAGAGTCCACATCACCAGAGCGTCCCAAGGCTTCTGCAATCTCCAACTGATTTCTCATATCATGTCTGAGAACAGCTGCAGCTTCAATCTCTTGCTCAACGCCTGCGTATTGCTTGACATATTCTCGACTGAGCTCCTCAACAGCCTCAGCATAAGCACTGTTTTCGCTCGTCTCAACCGACAGATGCACCCCGTGCAAAAATACCAGCGACACCACAAACGACATAACAAGCGCACTCTGTACAAGCAGAAGGCTCAAGCTTGAATACTGAGGCGCTTTAACAGAACTCACTTCAAGCACGGTGAGCGCGATGGCCTGCACTGCTAAATAAAGCAGGCCGGGCACTTCAATCGAGGAGAGCTTTCGCTTGCTGGTGATGCCTACAATTGTCCGGGTTGGATAAATAAAGGCGACAAAAACCGCAATCATCAGGGCTTGAGACACGAAATAATCTGGATAAGAAAGTATCTCATAGCGCATGCTGGCAAAGCTTGTTCCATAGACCAGCACCCAAGGGAGTGAAACAACTGCCATCAAATTGACAAACATAATGCCTACGAAATAACGGATAAGTCTTTGTTTTATCGAGCCGGTTCCAAAGCGCAGCATACAAAACAAAAACAGCAACAGTGTTGTCCATTCGATAGGCAAATCGGTGATCCCTACAATGATTCTTTCTACCGTTACATAGCTAAGAATGAGGGCTACAAGCGTTTTACGGTTCTCAGGAAGAGGATTGATGATTTCTATCAGCACAAACATAACGGAGATATCTGCGCAGAGGGCAACCATGTTGTAGAAGAATAAATCCATAATCAAGCCTCACTGCGCAGGAACCACCACAAACCTGCCGCTCTTTCACCCAAGAACATCGCAAACGAGTTCTTATATTTTAGCTGCAAAACGAGTTAATAGCTGCGACCCACAAACGCTTCAAACGCATCAACAACGTCACGAGATCTGGTTTGACTCACGGGTACTTGCTCGCCTGTCGTCAGTAGCACACTGGTGCGGGTCAGCTCATCGATAAAGCTCATGTTCACCGCATAGCTCTTATGGCACTGTACAAAGCACGAAGGCAGTCGCTTCATAAACTCACTGAGTTTGTCGTAATACTCAATGCACTCATTGCCATAGTAGAGCCTGAGAATGCGCCGGTTGCTCTCGACATAGCGAAGAATGCCCGGGTCAATCCGCTTTGTTCGACCCTTTGCTTTGATAAGAAAGGGATGCTCGCGTGTTTTCTCGATAGCTTCGAGCGCTACGCGCAGCGCCTCATAAAGGTCTGCCTCTTTCACTGGCTTCATAACAAAACCCACATGAGGGGTTCGATATACCTGAGAATGATACCTATCAAAACCTGTTACATAGATAATATGGACCGACGATTGCGCACTGACAAACTTTTGCACAAACTCAATCCCACTTGTTTCTTCACCAATATTGATGTCCATAAACAGGATGTCTACCGTTTGGTTGATGAGAACCTGCTTTAAACGCGTGATGTCTGAGACTATCTCTATCGAGAGTAGTTGCGCATACTGAGAGTCCCGTAACTTGTTAACGAGACTCTCCGCTTGAAGCGGTTCATCATCGAATACAATGACCTTGTAGCACATACCCCCCCCCGCGGATTTTTTGCTCATTTTTTGGAAGATTTCAGTATATTGAAACGAGTGGGCTTTTTCAGCTTTTGTCAAAACTGAAAGCTTTTTTGTCATCTACAGTTGAAATAGTGGAAGTTTTATAAATAGAAGGACCCCGCACACGCAGGGTCCACAAATGCGTTGGAAAACTCAAGCAGGATAACTTGAGTGACTCAGAACTTGCGTGACTCGTCGCTTACTTAGCAGCTCGGTGCAATTGCGTCGAGGTTGAAGCCCATGCCACAGGTGTGAGCGGTTACGGGAGATGCCATAAACACAACAGCATCGGCAACCTCTTTGGGTGTTGCATAGCGCTTGTCAAGGGCAGTACCCGCAAAAATGGCCATTGCTTCCTCGTGAGGTACTGCATCGCCCAGCTGATCGCGCTCAATACGACGCATCATGTCGGTGTCAACTGGACCCGGGCAAATATAGTTCACATGGACGCCTTGAGGCATGAGCTCTTGAGCAACGCACTTGGTCAAACCAGACACGGCATACTTTGAAGACACGTAGTTATGCATGGTTGCCGTAGGTGTATAGGAACCAGCACTAGCAAGCACCACGATTGCGCCTTCACCCTTCTCAACAAGCGTGGGCGAGGCATACTTCATGAGCCACAGAGGGCTAAACACGTTTAAGGTGTAGACCTTCAGGGTTTCCTCGGTCTCGTTGTCGGCAACTACCCCTGCCTTGCCCTCATATCCTGCATTGGGTACAACAACATCGAGCGTGCCAAAGGCAGCCTTAGCGTCCTCAACCAGCTGCTTTACCTGCTCTTCTTGGGTTGCATCGCACACAAAGCCTTTAACGTCTCCCTCGAGCTCAGGAAGCAAAGCATCAATCTTTGCCTGACTGGTCGAAGAAAAAGCAACCTTAGCGCCTTCAGCCAAGAATGCCTTGACGATGGCAGTGCCAATGCCGCCCGTACCGCCCGTTACCAGAACCACCTTGTCTTTTAATTGCAGATCCATACCTAACCCCTTTTCTGGGCACCATGCCCACGTCATCTGAGCGGCAGACACGCTGTCGTGCCGCATCACTCTGCGAAAAGCTCTCTCAGACTCTTCGCACCAATACCAGAGGATAGCACGCCCAAGGCCACTGTGGACTCAAGCCACCCATATAGAGCCAAAGCTCTTTGTTGAGCCAAAACCAGCTCCAGAGTCAAAGCTCTTTGTTGAGCCAAAACCAGCTCCAGAGTCAAAGCTATTTCTGGCGGCTCCTCCGCAAAAGCTCTGAAATAGATGGCAGCATCATCTTCATGCCGTTAAGAATTACGATGAGTGCAACTCCAGTGTCTGCAAAAACAGCCGCTCCCATACCAGCGTGCCCCATGAGTACGAGCACAAAGACCAGGAGCTTGACACCAATGGTAAAGACGATGTTCTCACGCACAACAATCATGGTGCGCTTTGCAAGAGCAAAGAAATCAGGCAGGCGAGACATATCGTTTGACAACAGCGACACGTCAGCAAGCTCAAGGGCCGTGTCGCTTGCGGCTGCTCCCATAGTTACAGCGAGGTCTGCCGCGGCAAGGGCTGGTGCATCGTTAATGCCATCTCCAACCATAGCCACGCGCTCACCTCCTGCTGCCATGCTTTCGATGAAGCTCAGTTTATCCTCAGGCAAAAGCTCGGCGTGAACCTCGGTGATACCAGCTTGCGCCGCGAGCGCTTGTGCTGCATGCGCATTGTCTCCAGTAAGCATCATGAGTCTTGTTATGCCTTGCTCGCTCAGCCGACCCAACAGCTCACTGCTCCCCTCGCGCAAGGCATCCGAGAGTCCTATCACACCCACAATGACACCATCAGCAACAACCACAAGCGAGCTTGCCCCAAGCTGTCCGAGCTTCTCAATAGCTGCATCAGCCTCAGTACAGGAAGCTGCCTCAGTGCGTGCCCAGTCAGGCTTTCCCACACGACAGACAATGCCTCCAATGCGTGCACTCATACCACAGGCGGTTGTCTCTTCAATTGCCTCAGCGGGAGCCAAAACCACAGACTGCTCAAGCGCATACTCAACAAGAGCGCGGGCGAGCGGATGGGTTGATCCCTCTTCAAGGGTTGCTGCAATAGACAGCACGTCATGAGTACTTGCACCATTAAAGGGATAAACCTGAACCACTTGGGGCTTGCCCTCACTCAAGGTTCCCGTTTTGTCAAAGGCAATCGCTCGGATTTTACTTCCCACGTCAAAGTGAGCGCCACCTTTTACCAAGATGCCAAGACGTGCCGCTCGAGAAATCGCCGAGACAAAGGTAACCGGGGTCGAAATCACCAGCGCACAGGGACAGGCCACCACCAGCAGCGATATTGCTCGCTTAAACCACAGCGGCCACAAATCTGGCGAGAAACCCGAGATAGCTCCGTTAATCAGGGGAAACACGAGTGCGGCAATCAGCGCAGCTACAACCACAATCGGCGTATACAGCGCTGCAAAGCGATTCACAAAACTCTCGTAGGGAGCCTTGGTTGCTTGAGCGCCTTGCACCTGCTCAACAATACGTGACAACGAACTCTTCTCAAGACGGGCTGTTACCTCCATGTCCACCACACCAGAAACATTCATGGAGCCAGCAAAAAGCTTGTCTCCCTGCGCTTTGTCGACTGGCAGACTCTCACCCGTAATGGGTGACTCATCAAAGGCCGACGTTCCCACAATGAGCGTACCGTCAAGTGGCACCCGCTCGCCCGGTAGAATTCGCACCCGTTGGCCCGGATTGACATGTCTGAGCGCAACATCGCTCGTTGTGTTGTCATCTCCAATGAGATGTGCCTGTTCAGGCGCAAGTTTCATGAGTTGGCGAATCGAACCTTTGCTTTTGCGCATCGACCAACCCTCAAGCCACTCACCAATTTGCGCCAAGAAAATAACAATGGCGCCATCGCGAAAACTCTCTTGGTCTCCCATAAAGCCCAGGGCAAGCGCACCAACAACAGCTATGCCCATGAGGACATTCATGTCGGCAGTTTTGCGCTTGAGTGAACTGAAGGCAGCAGGAGCAATAAAAATGATGCCGAGAACAGCTGAAATCACGTACAAGCCAAAGGAGAGCGTCTCGTTTTTAATGAGGAACTCCGCGATGAGCCCGAGGAGTAAAAACGCTCCCGATGAAAGAATGAGTGTGCGTTCACGCCGGTCAGGCGCATGGTCGTGGTCATGTCCGCAGGTGCAGCCATCATGCTCGTCATAACAGGCACACGCCTCACAATCGCCATTGCAATCGTCATCATCATCGTCATCGCCGCAGCACGAACAGGAAGCTGCCTCGTGGGTGTGGTCGTGGCTGTGGTTGTCATCATGGTCGTGTCCGCAGCAATCATCGTGGCTGTGGTTGTGGTCGCAAGCAACTGTATGGTCGTAACCACGATTGTCTCCACACGTACAGCCATCTGCCGCGCACGTTTTGCTCTCGCTGTGGCTAGTCTCGCCCTCGCTCAGCTGCATATGTTCGAGTTCGTCTACCATCGCTTAGCCCTCCTCAGAAAATGTATGCCCCGCATGGTCAAGACCAGCGCAAATCAGCATGACCACATGTTCGTCAGTGATGTCATAGATTGAGCGATTGCCTTCACGCCGCACGGACACCAGACCTCGATCGCGCAGCAATCTCAGCTGATGGGATATGGCTGATTGTGACACACGGCAAATATCAACAAGCTCGCTCACGCTTTTCTCTCCCAGCATGAGTGCTCCCAAGATTTGAAAGCGCGTGTAATCAGAGAGCGCATCAAAGATTTGAGTTGCTGTATAGATAATAGTTTCATCCTTCAGAGACACCTCAAAGTAACTGAGGTCTGTATGTGCGTGAACATGTTTGTCCTGCTTGGAAGCCATTTCGTCTCCTATGTATGAGTAAATGCTCATATTTACACTAACTCATTATACATAAAATAGCTCACTGCACGAGCGCTAAAGACTTGTTTTTTCGGGGAGTATGAATGGGGGTTGGAGCACATAGTGTACGTTCAAAATCGCTATCCCGCGTTTTGCTAGAAGAAACCGCAGGAAAGCGTTTTTGGACGTACACTAATCCACAATGCTTAAAGTGCTCGACACGTAGAAACCTCTCGTCTCTCAGCTCAGTTGCGCTGAAAGATTCAGGGGTAGCGTTACGCCATGTATGTCGATAATGGCTTCAGGTGATATTGGGTATGTTACAAACAAGGATTTCAGAGATAATTACCTGTCGTAGTGACAGTAAGGAGCATGCATGTCGAAGCATCCCACACTTAAAGACTCGTGGAAGGACATCGCAGCGATAGTCTGCCTCGTCGTGCTTCTTGCCTGCTTTCTTATCCAAGGGCACCTCGACCCACAAAGCCCGATAAGTGCCGTTGTCGGCATTGTTGGCATTGTTGCAGGAGCGCTCGTTTTGATATACGAGGCAAGCCACATCGCAAAGCACCTCAATCGTGCCGTGGCACCAGCCCCATCTGACAAAGATGACAAGGATGACAAGGATGACAAAGCTGTAAGACCTGACAGTCAAGAATTGCAAGCCTTGTCTGGAGATGCAATCGCCATCACCATCGAGCAGGAAGACTCCCCCACCACAAGCACCGCCATTGAGCGAAGCCAAACGTCGCCTCAACTGGTGTCAGTCACACCTCCTCACGAACTCACTCCCACACGCGACGATCAGGTCGTAGAGGTCAGTCGAGCATCTAAACTCTATGAGGCCTTTTTATGGTCGCTCTTTACCTCCCACGATCCAGAGGCATCACTCAAGGCTGTCGTTGGAGATATCCGCACCCGAGAGGCAAAAACCAGTTCAGACCCTGATACGCAGGTGGTGGAACCCACCGGTATTGAGCGCTATCTGGCACGACTGCTCGAAGAGGCGGGGTTGTTTGCCAGCGACATAGAGCTTCCTCCCATCGACATCGGGCGCCACAGCGCCAGCGGTCTTGTGTATGTGCACGCTCAAAAGAGGAAAATCTCCTACCTCGCACATCTCAGAATTATGGAAATCGAGAGCGCCCTTCGCCGCGTTGGTTTTGCACTTGCTATTTTGGATGACCCCGACGCAGCAAGCGAACAAGACTGCATTGCTGCCAACCAGCGCCTCGACAGCTCACTGTGTGCACAACTCAGCTCACAGCAGCACAGCGATAATACAGATGACCCAATCGCCCATGAGCTTGGCGAGTTCCATTTTCGTGATAGCTTTGTCAGAGCTCAGGCAAGCTTGAGTCTTCCCTACCGGCTCAGCGCCCGTTTTCGTGCAAATGCTCGTGATGGTCGGGCTGCCATTCAGTTTGAGATTACCCCCGCCAGCGTTTTTCCCAAGTCGTACTACAACGCAGAGCTCAACCGCATACTTCCAAGCACCAAGGATATTCGTGAGCGCGCAGCAAGCGACTATGCCCTTCGCTTAGGAATCATCCTTGCTGCACAGGCATTTGAAAGCGGCCCCGAGCTGACTGAGGTGTATGTAGCTGGTGTTCTCAACAGCTCAACTAAACATACCTGCCACCTGTGGACCCGTTTTGAGCGAACATCTATCCAAGAACTCGACCTGACGTCCATTTCTCAACCAATAGAGATATGGCGTGCCAGCGGCGCTACGCTTGATGATAGAGATGGCATACTTTATCCCATCGTACAGGGATTTTCTCTTGAAGAAGAACGTTTTTGTCCGGCGAGACGGTATGACAGCTTGCTAGTAAGCGAGAAAAAACTTGACGAGCAAAGCGCAGAGCGTTTAGGAACACGCGAGGCAAGTGGGCTTTCCATTGATGAAAGTGAGGCACGTGAACTCATCGCCGATACAATCGCTCGTCAACTCACTGAATCCACCGAAGACAATGTTCGCATTATCTTGGAAGTCTCACGAAACAATCCCGACCCCACCATCAGCTCAGCTGCCCAAAGAACGGTTGAGCGCCTGATTGATGGCAGTATCGATGGCTCAGACGTGTTTCAAATTACCGATGAGTTTGTCTCGGGAGA
>JAFUCQ010000084.1 GCA_017459605.1 Atopobiaceae bacterium | reverse complement strand
GAATGTAGGCAAGAGAAGCACTCCGGAGCATGTTCCAACAATCATCCATGCCAGCTGCCTGATAGCAGGTGTAGCGATACCGCTGTGAGAGCCGCAGAAGCTCAGCTGCACCTTCATGGTGCAGGCGGGCAGAACGGATGTCTGCAATAGTTTTGATGAGAGATGTTGCGTGAGCTGTCCACTGTTCTTGCGAGGCAGAGCTGTAAATCCACGGCTCTACAGTTGTGAGGATAAAACAATACTGACGCACTTCATCCATGTTAATGAGTGAAATGACCGTCTTTGAGCGGTCAATTCGCTCGACAAGACCCCTGTCTTCTATCATCACGCACGCCTCATGTATCGGTGTACGTGATAATCCCATTATGCGGGCAAGCTCTGCTGTATTGATAATGTTTCCGGGAAGTAGGCGAGCCATGCAAATGTTGTGGAGCAGGATGCGCCATGCCCAATCGCGTGCAGGTTCATCTGTGTGGCGAGGCAAAAATGCCAAGCTCCGCAAATTGTTGTGCGCTGAATCAGACATGGAGACACCTACAAAGCGGACCAGCGTTATAAAGAAATTTTAAGCCTTTGTCCTCACTTCGTCACCCCTTCCATGAGCGGGTTGCCGCGTGGTCGCGTATCGTGTCTGTTACTAATAAAGAGCTGAATTACTACGGGTAACAGACGCGAAACACGAATATGGGATAGTAGCAGCGCAATACACGAGCTCTAAGTAATCAATTGAGGGGTTGTTCATGAGTAGAGAACACGAAGTTGACTTTGTTTTGCGCACAGTCGAGAAGCGCGACATTCGTTTTGTCCGTCTTTGGTTTACTGATGTATTGGGCAATCTCAAGTCCTTTGCAATCTCACCAGAAGACCTTGAAGAGGTCTTTGAAGAGGGGATTGGCTTTGATGCTTCAGCGATTGATGGATTTGCTTCAACCGAAGAATCTGACATGTTAGCTATCCCAGACCCTTCGACGTTCCAGATACTTCCGTGGCGACCCAACAGAAGCGGCGTAGCGCGTATCTTCTGCGACATCAAAACACCCGAGCGTGAGCCCTATGAAGGCGATTCGCGTGGTTGTCTCAAACGGGTTTTTCGCGCAGCAGATAAGCTGGGCTACGTTTTGAATGTTGGCCCTCAGATTGAGTACTTCTATTTTGCAAACGACACGGATCACATTCCTTTAGACGATGCGGGCTACTTCGATCTTATCTCGTCTGACTATGCACAAGATTTGAGGCGAGACACCACCTTGACCCTTGAGAAAATGTCGGTTCCGGTAGAGTATTCATTCCATGCGTTGGCACCGTCTCAAAATGGGGTGGCGCTTCGCCATGCTGAGGCTGTGAGCTGTGCAGACAATATCATTACTGCTCGCTTGGCAATCAAAGAAGTTGCGTTTTCCAACAATCTCTTTGCCTCGTTTATGCCCAAGCCGCTGACCGATGCCCCCGGCTCTGCCATGTTCTTACATGAGTCACTCTTTGACCATGACGGAGAGAATCTTTTCTGGGATTCGACGGATGACCTCAAGCTGAGTGATTTGGCGAAGAGCTACATCGCCGGACTTCTGGCCTATGCTCCTGAGTACACCCTGATTACCAACCCCACGGTCAACTCATACAAGCGTTTGCGTCCCAACGGACAGGTGCCCGTGTATGCCACATGGGGACGCCGTAACAGAAGCGTGCTGGTGCGCGTACCTATGTATAAACCGGGAAAGAATCTCTCGCGTCGCGTGGAGCTGAGAAGCCCCGATCCTACCAGCAATCCTTATTTGGCAATTGCAGCAACACTTGCAGCTGGTCTCAAAGGTATCGAGCAGGGTTTGACCTTGCCTGATGAATTTACGCCGCAAGACATGAATGCAACGCCGCAAGAGTTTGAGAAGCGCGGATACCAGCCCCTGCCAAGAAACCTTGGTGAGGCGATTAGTAACTTTGAGGCGAGTAGCTTTATGCGCGAGACCTTGGGCGACCACATCTTTGATTATCTCGTCAAAGAAAAGCGACGAGAGTGGGATAGCTACTGCACCACGGTTACCGACTGGGAGCGTGCACACTATTATGCAGGTTTTTAAATCCGCCTAACACTCGATTACGAGGTGTTGAATATGGCGGGAGACCCTCGAGAGAAAGTTGAGTTCATCATGACAACAAAACGTAAGTATCTTGCCGTACTGAGTGCTGCTGCGGTTTTAGCAGTAGTTATGCTTTTGGGCTGTGGGGGTGCGCCTGCAGGCTCAGCCGAGAAGAGCTCAGCGGCTGATGCGTCGAGTGCTTCTGAAACAACTGCAACAAGCACCGCTGCAAGCTACACGCTGGTAGAAGACGGCAAGCTCATTGTGGCTTCCGATCTTGACTTTCCTCCGCTTGACTCCTTTGAAGGGGGAGAAGCCCAGGGCTTCGATGTTGATTTGTCCTTTGCCATTGCTGAGAAACTCGGTTTGGAGTGCGAGTATCTGCCACCCCAGAACTTTGACACCATCATTCCGTTGATTGTTCAGGGTGGAAAAGCTGACATCGGAAACTCCGCTTTCTCAATTACCGAGGAGCGCAAAAAGGAGATTGACTTTACGAGTGCCTATCTCGATTCCAACCTTGGTGTTGCTACTAAAAAAGATAGTGCCGCCAAGGATGAGGTAAGCCTCAATGACGCGGAAAAGAAGATTGCTGTTCAGTCGGGAACCACCGGAGAAGCGTGGGCTCGTGAGAACCTTGGTTCTGCAAGCATTGTGCCGCTCAATACGGTAACTGAGTGCATGGCAGGTCTTACCTCTGGTTTGTATGATGCGGTGTGCGCCGACCTTCCGGTTATCTCAAATCAATGTACCGTATCGTTTACAGACTGCGAAGTTGCCATGGAGATTCCTACCGGTGAGCAGTACGGCATTGTGGTTTCCAAAGACAATCCTGAGCTTACTGCTGCCATTGATGCTGCTCTCGCTGAGCTTGAGTCAGATGGCACCATGAAACAGCTCAAGGAGAAATGGTTTGGCGGCAGCATATAGTGTCGCTAGTGAAAGGATAAGACGATGGCAAACATGACGAGGCGGAATTTCTTGAGTATATGTGCTGCAGCTGGCAGTCTTGCACTCGTTGCATGTGGGGGCTCAGGCACTGGTAGTGATACGACTACAAGCTCATCGAGCGCAGAGGCTTCTGCAGCAGCGCTGACAACAGTAGTCGCTGGCAAGCTCACCTGTATTGCCAATATGTATTTCCCGCCCTTTGAGTCTATGGATGAGAGCACGGGAGAGCCGCAGGGCTTTGATATCGACCTTGGCAAAGCTTTGGCAGAGCATCTCAAGCTCGAATGCAACTGGCTTCCCAGCCAGCAGTTTGATACCTTGGTTCCCACCATTAAGGCAGGAGGAACTGCTGACATTTCTATTACGGGCATGACCATCAATGATGCACGCAAACAAGAGATTGACTTTTCAGACCCCTATATTGATTCCAATCAGGCATTGGTACTCAAGAAGGGAAGCACCGAAACCGAAGCAAGTCTCAACGATGCCTCCAAGAAGGTTGCCGTACAGGCAGGTACTACGGGTGAGGAACGGGTGCGAGAAAATCTGCCGAACGCCACCTGTGTTCCCCTTGATGAGGTTATCTCCTGCATGACGAGTGTCTCGACCGGAAATAACGACGCTTTGGTCATTGATCTTCCGGTTGCTGCCAACCTCATTAGCAACTCGTTTGGAGATCTTGAGGTTGCCCAAGAGATTGCCACCGGAGAACAGTACGGCATTGCTGTGTCAAAAGAAAATCCCGAGCTGTTGGCTGCCATCAACGCTGCCCTTGCCGAGATGGAATCTGATGGCACCATGGATGAGCTTGAAGTGAAGTGGTTTGGAACCAAGCTCTAAACAATTCAGGAAGCGAAGAGCACATGCATTTTGCACATACGAATGTACGAGGACGGGCGTTTGTAGCGCTCGTCCTGAGTTGCCTCGGACTGATAGCAGTCCTCGCAGCAACACCAGCACAAGCGCTCACTACCAATAAAGCTACTGCGCGTCCCAACCAAGAGGGTGGAAACGGTGTTGTTGGCGGTATCGACACACGCCTCACATGGGAGGGTACGGTTGGTGATGATGAGCAGATTGAAGCCATCACGCTCGAGCTACCTCAGGGAAGCTCCTTTGCGGGCTCAACAACCCGCGTTACTGTACTCGATGGGCTGACTCGTATACCCATTGAGGGACAGGCGAGCGACACGGATGAGCGCCTCGTGGTGAACTTTGATAATCCAGTTCCTGCAGGATCGTTGTTGCGTCTTGAGGTCGAAGGCATGCGTTTTGCTGAGGCTGGCGGCGACTGCGCGGTGACAGGTACGTATACGGCATCGGGCTCGCAGCACGAGCTTGACTCATCAGATTCCATCACAGTCATTGAGGGCACGTGGTTACAGCGAGCAGTGGCTGTTCTTGATGCAAACCCAGCGGTTGAGGCATGGAACTCAAATCAGTTTTTGGGCATGTTCTTTAAACCACAGCTCATTCTCACCTCGCTTTTCTCGCTCTTTCCAGGATGGCTGGTTTGTTTGGTCATCGTTATTTGTGCGTATCCCTTCGCGATTACCTTGGGTCTCATCTTTGCGCTCATGAAGATAAGCAACAATGTTGTGTTGCGAGCTATTGCAGTGGTCTACATCAATCTCCTTCGTGGTACACCGCTGTTCTTGCAGATTTACATCATGTTCTTTGGTCTTCCCATGCTTGGAATCAACATTGATAACAACATTTTGGGTGTCGCTGTCATGGCAATTAACTCGAGTGCCTACCTCGCAGAAATCTTCCGAGCAGGCATTGAGTCTATTCCCCAAGGACAGTACGAGGCAGCAGCAAGTCTTGGTATGGGACGTCTGCAAACGATGTTCAATATCATCTTGCCGCAGACTATCCGTCGCGTGATTCCTACTGTGACGAGTGACTTTATTACGAGCTACAAAGATACGTCCTTGCTTTCGAGCGTTGGTGTTATGGAGCTCATGATGTTTGCAAAGAATGCAACATCGGTTTCGGGAAACATTACCCCGTATGTAACCGCAGCGATTTTCTATCTCATCGTTACGCTGCCACTCATCAAAGTTGTTGGCATTATCGAGAAGCGCATGGCGCGTTCTGAGCGAGGAAGCGGTCCTCGTCCAAAGCTTACCCAGCCCACGGTAACAACTGAGGATGCTGAGCAGGTGGAAGGTGCGCAATCGGTGCTGCCAAATGACTCAACTGATGCTGGCGTGCTTATGGCGCAAGCTGTACGGGCAGCTGTGGGAGGTGATATCAATGGCTAGAAAACGCGGCCAAACCCTGCAAGTAAAGGTGCCGGCTCCCCTTGATGCCAACGAAGCAGCTCAACGTGCATTTGAACATGACCGTCCGCTCACCACCCACAACTTTGTCGAGGGTGAGCATCCCATTGTTCGTATTGAGCACCTCAACAAGACCTTTGATGGCACTACACAGGTATTGCGCGACATTAACCTCACGGTTTGGCCTGCTGAGGTTGTGTGCGTGCTGGGACCGTCGGGTTCGGGCAAGTCCACCATGCTTCGCTGCATTAACCTGCTCGAGACTCCAACAGCAGGGCATATCCTCATCGAAGATCAGCCCATTACGGGACTGGCTAAGGCCGAGGTTAACAAGTTGCGGCAAAACCTTGGCATGGTCTTTCAGAGCTTCAATCTCTTTCCCCATTTGACTGCACTGGGAAATGTCATGATTGGACAGACCAAGGTGTTGGGTAAGTCAAAAGAAGAAGCCGAGGCAGAGGCACGCAAACAGCTTGAGGCAGTTGGCCTTGCAGATCGCGCTGATTTCAAGCCAGCCCAGCTTTCTGGCGGACAGCAACAACGTGTGGCTATTGCTCGCGCGGTAGCCATGCACCCTGATGTCCTTTTGTTCGACGAGCCAACCAGCGCACTTGACCCTGAGCTAGTCCGTGGAGTTCTCGACGTTATGCGTGATTTGGCAAAGAATTCGGGCATGACCATGATTGTTGTGACCCATGAGATGGGATTTGCTCGTGAGGTTGCCGACCGTGTTGTCTTTATGGAAGACGGCGTTGTGGTCGAGCAGGGTGTCCCTGCTCAGGTATTCGATAATCCTAAAAATCAACGGACGGCAGAGTTCTTAGGGGACATCCAGTAGTTCTCAATGGCTGTGTTGTGCTATTCTCAGGTAATAGCGTTACAAACCTGTGACATCATTGGTCTTTGGGGGGATGCTTTGCAGCACCACAGAAACATCTTGCTCGTCTCGAAAGCACAGTTGTTGCGCGACAGAATGACCGAGCTTTCTCATAGTCTTGACGTCTCAACACTCATTGCTCCGCATGATGCCTTTGAACAGGCTATATCATCGGGTCATGAGTTTGATTTGGTCATTTTGGATCTCAACGGAGCTAATGACGATTTAGAGCAGCGGGTAGATGACTATATCTCTGAGAATGGCTGTATGCCCATCCTGTTTGTGGTGACCGAGGATCGTCTGTCGAGTCTTCGTCAACCAACTCAGAGCCGATCTGATTTTGTGATGGCAAACTCCTCAGACCTTGAGTTTGAATTAAGACTCTCGCAGCTTTTATGGCCTGGCGAGGAAACAGCACCCTCTGACTTGGTGCATATCGATAACATGACCATCAATCTTGCGACCTATCAGGTGTATGTTGACGATAACCCCGTTGACTTAACGCTCATGGAGTATTCGCTGCTGAGCTTCTTGGCAACCCACCCGTCGCGTGCTTATTCTCGCGAAGCTTTGCTGCATCGCGTGTGGGGCTTTGAGTATTGCGGAGGAACCCGTACGGTAGACGTTCATATCCGTCGTGTTCGCTCAAAGGTTGGCTTGCAGGTGGCATCACACATCGTGACGGTTCGCGGAGTTGGTTATCTGTTTAAGCTCTAGCAGGCGTGCGTGCGTGTGTGTGCGTTAGTTTTGGAGCGCTTGAATTGCTGTGAGCCCCTCCCTGTATGGTTTTGAGATAACTCTGTGTAGCATGCGGTATACACAGTTGGCTGTTTTTGGACAAAATCTGCAGAATCGGCACGTCTCTGTGTAGCATGAGGTATACACAGTTGGCTG
>JAFUCQ010000083.1 GCA_017459605.1 Atopobiaceae bacterium | reverse complement strand
GTACAATACTTCATGAGGAGCCTCCTTCATCTGCCTGTGGTAATCGACCACCGTTTGCATTGACGTTAACGATTGTCGCCTAACCCACGTACATTCAGAAGGGAGGCTCCGACCGATTAATCATCGGTCATATCTTCTAGCCCTCAATATAGGCTGCGTACTTGTTGGCAAAAGCCATGTCTCGAAAATCTTCGGAGGAAAGAGACTCTAACGGCATTTTGAGACCACATTCTCTTGATAAGCGCATTGCCATGCCCGCGCCTTCAGCTACTGCTTGTGCCAAAGGCCCCTCATCTGAAGCCGCCTCACTATCGAGCATGAAATCTGGGATTGTTTGTTCTTCTGCAAGGTAGCTCCATAAAGCTCGGACAGCATCAGAGGGAGTCTTTCCAAAGCGTGTCAGCGTTGTGTCCCCATGGGCCTTCAGAGCTGCATCGATACGGGTATTCATTTGAACCGTTGCCATCTGTCCTCCCCTCGTATTTGATAGCAGTATATCATTATTGTTGCTATACGCTATCTATTATGAAAGGCTACGCAAAAGCCCGTGCCTGCAAAAAACAGACACGGGCTCAATAAATGACACTATGTCGCGTATAGCTGCTGTAAGATGCTACTCAGCTGCACTGATAACCATAGCTGCAAAGCTATCTGCCTTGAGCGATGCGCCGCCAACCAAAGCTCCGTCGACATCTTCTTTCTCGAGGAAGCCGGCAATGTTGTCGGGCTTAGCAGATCCACCGTAAAGAATACGGATTCCTGCTGCAGTCTCTTCACCAAAGACATCTACGAGAGTTGCACGGATGGCACCGCACACCTCTTGTGCGTCGTCAGCAGTAGCGGTCTTGCCTGTACCAATAGCCCAAATGGGCTCATAGGCGATGACGTACCTAGAAGGATCAGAGATCTCAAGACCCTCAGTGTCCTTGCGAATCTGATCGACAACAAACTCAACATGCTTACCTGCCTCGCGAACCTCAAGAGACTCGCCGCAGCAGCTGATGGGCACGATATCATGGGCAAGCAGGGCCTTTGCCTTCTTGTTCACGTCCTCGTCGGTCTCGCCAAAGTAATCGCGACGCTCAGAGTGGCCAATGATGCAATAGCTGCAGCCAACATTGGTGAGCATGTCAGGAGCGGTCTCGCCGGTGTAAGCACCAGACTCTTCCCAGTACACATTCTGTGCGCCAAGAGCCATAGGAGCGCTCTTTTGCTCTATAACCGTACCAACGCCCTTGAGGTCAACGGCCGGCGGGCACACGACAACGTCGACATCGCCCGTCTTGCCAGCCAGCTCATCTGCGAGCTCCTGAGCAAGGACAACGCCCTCGGTGTAGGTCTTGTTCATCTTCCAGTTGCCTGCAATCATCCTTTTACGCATCGAGAAGCACCTCCACTCCAGGAAGAGCCTTGCCCTCGACGAGCTCCATGGAGGCACCGCCGCCCGTGGAAATCCAGCTCATCTTATCAGCGAGGCCAAACTTATTGATAGCGGCAACGGAATCTCCGCCACCGATAATCGACGTACAATCAGAATCTGCCACCGCACGGGCAACAACCTCGGTGCCATGAGCAAACTGATCAAACTCAAAGACGCCCATAGGACCATTCCAGAACACGGTCTTTGCACCCGCAATAGCCTCACTGAAGAGGGCTTCGGTCTTAGGACCAATGTCCATACCCATGCGATTATCAGGAATCTTGTCAGAGTCAACAACCTCGCCAACAGCATCCTCACCAAAGTGGTCGGTGACTACGTTGTCAATGGGAAGCAAAATCTTGCAGCCCTTAGCCTCTGCCTTGGCAAGCATCTCGCCCGCACGCTCAATCCAGTCTTCTTCCTGCAGAGACGTACCAACGGTATAACCCTTGGACAAGAAGAAGGTGTAGGCCATGCCGCCACCAATGATGAGGGTATCAGCACTCTCAATGAGGTTCTCGAGAACACCAATCTTGGAAGATACCTTTGATCCACCAACAATAGCCACAAACGGGCGCTCGGGCTCGGCAAAGATTGAGGTCAGGGTGTCGACCTCTTTTTCAAGCAGGAAACCTGCAACTGCCGGGATAAACTCGGCGGGACCAACAACTGAACCCTGTGCGCGGTGAGCAGTTCCAAAGGCATCGAGCACAAAGATGTCACCGTAGCTTGCGAGCTTTTTGGCAACCTCGGGGTCATTTTTCTTCTCGGCCTTCAAAAAGCGAACGTTCTCAAGAACGAGAATATCGCCTGGCTGGACAGCCGCACAAGCTGCTGCAGCCTCATCACCATAGGTGTCTGCCACGAACTTGACGTCATAGCCCGTCAGCTCAGCAAGCTTATCTGCAGCAGGCTTGAGTGAAAGCTCAGGCTCGGGGCCGTCACCTTTGGGGCGACCCAAGTGACTCATAAGGATGACACCAGCACCGTTTTCCTTGAGATACTCAATGGTGGGGATGGCTGCACGAACACGCGTATCGTCGGTTACCACACCGTCTTTGAGCGGCACATTAAAGTCAACACGCATGATGACGCGCTTGCCCTCAACATCAATATCGCGCACGGTCTTTTTGGTAAATGCCATGCATAGCTCCTCTCAAATGTAGGTTGTTCTTTTCGTTCCTTGCCTTGATAAATAATATGCCTCCGTCTTTCGCTCCTTTCTCAACCAGCCTTCGCGCTTCGCGCTCAGGTACTCGCGATGAACGAAAGACAGAAGCACCACTTCATCGGGATAACCCAGCGACAAGACCGCAGCTCTGTAGCAACGGTCAAGCGCTGGGAAACCTTATAAACCTAAACTAGGAGACGAACTTCTCAAAGTACTTGATGGTGCGGACCATCTGAGAGGTGTAGGAGTTCTCGTTGTCATACCACGAAACAACCTGAACCTGATAGAGACCATCACCAATGCTCTGAACCATGGTCTGGGTAGCATCAAAGAGCGAGCCATAGCTCATACCAATAATGTCAGAGGAGACAATCTCGTCGGTGTTGTAGCCAAAGGACTCGTTGGCCTGTGCCTTCATAGCAGCGTTAACGCTGTCTACGGTGAGCTCCTCGTCAGACTTGACAACAGCAAAGAGCAGTGTGGTGGAGCCAGTGGGCGTAGGAACGCGCTGAGCAGCGCCAATGAGCTTGCCGTTGAGCTCAGGAATGACCAGACCGATAGCCTTAGCAGCACCGGTGGAGTTGGGAACGATGTTCACAGCACCAGCGCGAGCACGGCGCAAATCGCCCTTGCGATGAGGACCGTCGAGAATCATCTGGTCGCCCGTATAGGCGTGAATGGTTGCCATGATGCCGCTCTGGATAGGAGCGTAATCATTGAGTGCCTTGGCCATGGGAGCCAAGCAGTTGGTGGTGCAGGAAGCTGCGGAGATGATGTCATCATCTGCAGTGAGCTGCTCGTGGTTAACGTTGTAAACGATGGTGGGAAGGTCATTGCCTGCGGGAGCAGAAATGACTACCTTCTTGGCGCCGGCATCGATGTGAGCCTGAGCCTTATCCTTGGAGGTGTAGAAGCCCGTGCACTCAAGCACGACGTCTACGCCAAGGTCTCCCCAAGGAAGATTCTTGGCATCAGCCTCAGCATAAATGGTGATTTCTTTGCCGTCTACCGTGATTGAAGACTCGCCAGCCTCAACCTCATGATCGCGAGCATAGTTGCCCTGCGAAGAGTCGTACTTGAGAAGGTGAGCGAGCATCTTGGGACTCGTGAGGTCGTTGATTGCGACGATCTCGGACCCCTCGTGGCCAAACATCTGCCTAAAAGCCAGGCGACCGATGCGACCAAATCCGTTGATTGCAACCTTGACTGCCATGTAACACTCCTTTCGTGGCGGCACTCGACCGGCCCCTCCGATCAAGCTGCCTAACCGACACGGCTTGCACACTCATAAGATGATAACGCTAATATGCGCTCAGATGTACGAATTCCCTTATTTCGTCGGCGTGTGCTCAACGATACGCACATTATGCACACTATCGGCTCACTGTGTGTTGGCTGAGCCGCCGTAACCGGACGAATCTGCCCTTGACGAGCTGCCTCAACCGTGCGGGGCCTGCTCTTGCCCTTGGCGAGCGGCCTCAGTCATGCGGGGCCTGCTCTTGCCCTTGGCGAGCTGCCTCAACCAGACTCTTGAGACGCAGGTAGCGATGATACAGCGCCGACTTTGACACCGGCGGGTCATAGAGTTGTCCAAGCTCACGCAGCGAATGAGTGGGATAGCGCTTGCGCATTTCGCAAAAGTCTTGAAGCGCAGATGTAAGCGACGACATGTCAAGATAACGCTCTGCCAAGCTGATGACGTACATCTGATCTCCTGCCGAGTCACTCGATCGAGAAGAATTTGCCATCTCAGCATTTACGCGACGGTTTGTCTCGTTTTTTACCGACTTGACAACCCGTACATTTTCAATCGCAAGCACCTCACGATGCGCTCCAATTGCTCCGAGGAGTCCAATGATTGACGTAGCGCTTTTGAGATAGACCACCTGAAGTCCCCGGCGCCGACTGAGACGAGCGAGAACAGAAAAGCTACCAATGATGTCGAGCAAGTCTTGAGCAAAGGGTTCACCCGACACAGCAAACTCAAGGTGAAAATCTCCACGAGGATCAGCAATAAAACCCGCAGCCATAAAGACACCGCGTATATAGGCAGCCTTGCAACAGGGCCTGGCTACAACCGTTGGCACGATACCCGAGACATACATTCTCCTCTCGTCAAGAATACCCAAGTCAACGAGGGCTTCTTCGAGCCCTGCTTGCTGGGGCATCTCAATGAGATAGTTTCTCGTTTTGTGTAGCACCGAACGGCGAAAGGTAAGCTGTGTATCAAGGTTATACAAGCGCCGACTCAAATTGATAACGGTTCGAGCAACCACGCCTGTCTCGGTAGCCATACTAATTGAGCGGCCTCCCGAACTGTGCAGATGCAGCGTGCCGCATACCTTGATAAGTGCAGAAAGCAGTGCGCGCTCGCATTGAGGGCACTGCGCACCGATTCGCGCAAGGTCATCTTTTACTTCGGCGGTAAACGACATGAGCCTAAAGGGCCTCCTTGGTTAGCGCTGTTGGGCTCGGGCAAGGTCTCGGTGAGACAAGCTTACCTGATAACCCTTATCTCTGAGATAGTGCGCCGTTTGCACTGCAAGCGTCACCGAGCGATGTTGCCCACCGGTACATCCCACCGCAATTGAGAGCTGGCTTTTGCCCTCTTTGACATACCCAGGCATGACGGTATCGAGCAATGACTCCCACGACTGAATAAAAGCCGTGGTTTCCTCGTTGCTCAAAACATAGGTCGATACCTGCTCGTCGAGACCCGTAAGATGGCGCATCTCAGCATCATAGTAGGGGTTTGGCAAGAAACGCACGTCAATCATGATGTCGGCTTCGTCGGGCATGCCGTATTTGTAGCCAAAGGAAAACACACGCACTTCGAGCAACTGCTGAGAAGAAAGCTCTGAGTATGCCTGCTGAAGACGCCGGCGGAGTTCCTTTGATGTAAGCGACGATGTGTCGAATACGATGTCTGCCTGATCGCGTACGCCCTGCAAGATGCTGCGTTCACGTTTGATAGCCGCAATGGTAGATTCGCCGTCAAGCGCTATGGGATGGCGACGGCGTACGAGTGCATAACGGCTTTGCAGGGCTTCGTCCGTTGAGTCGAGAAACACCACCGAGTGCGAGAGTTCGTGCTCAGAGAGCTGCTCAAGCGTGTCGAAGAGCTCGTCGAAAAGCCCCTCACTTCGCACGTCACACACAACAGCCAAGTGCTTGCCTATGCCTGAGTTGATACCAACGAGCTCAGCCAGCTGCAAGATAAGCGAAGGCGGCAGATTATCGATGGCGTAATAGCCAAGGTCTTCAAAGGTATGGAGAGCCTCGGTTCTCCCTGCGCCGCTCATACCGGTAATAACAACGATGTCGGGCGTAGTTGTGCCTCTATGCAACGTGTCTTGAGGAACGTAGCTTGGGCGTTCGCTTGCTTCATCGTTATGTGCGTCATGTGTGTCTGTCTGCGACATACCAACCCCCTCGGTGTACGTCTGATGACCCTCAATTGAGTATAGCCGCAGTCTTTACGTAATGCTTTGAGCTTTTATATGACGGGTGTAACGGGTGCAACGGCTGCGACGGGCGTGGCAGCTGCGACGGGCGTGGCGGCTATGACGGCTTATTCCGATGTATTATCACCAGCACTAAGTTCTGCCTCCCACGCACGCATCGTTTCATACACCTCGCGTGCAACATCGGCAGAAATCCCCTCGACCGCCTCAATATCTTCAAGTGATGCCTCACGCAGGCGCTTCATTGAGCCAAACGCACGACGTAGCGCACGTTTACGCTTGGGACCAACGCCGTCAATCTCATCCAAGATGGACACCGTCATCGCCTTGTCGCGCAGTTCACGGGGAAAGGTAATAGCAAAGCGGTGCGCCTCATCACGCAAACGTTTTACCAGATACAACGAGGCAGAGCCACTGGGAAGAACCACGGGGGTGTCGTCCCACGGAACAAAAAGTTCCTCGTCTGACTTGGCAAGTCCGGCTACCGGGATATTAAGCCCCAGAGCTTCGAGCTGTTCAAGCGCGGCAGAGAGCTGTGGCTTGCCTCCGTCGAGAATGAGCAGGTCAGGTCGGGCACCAAAGCGGCCGTCTGCCATCCGCTCGGGAGCATAGCGCCTGCCTAAAACCTCACTCATGCTCAAGAAGTCATTTGCCTCATCAAGTGGCGTTTTAATCTTAAAGCGCCGATACTGCGACTTGTCGGGGTGTCCCCCATTGAACACCACCATTGATGCCACGGTATGCTTACCGTGAATGGTTGAGATGACAAAGCATTCGATACGCATGGGCGCGTCGTCGAGACCAAGTGCATTTTCGAGCTCGAGCAGGGCTTGGTTCGAGCGCTTGTCTTCGTAGCCTGTTCTCAGAGAGTGTCGCATGAGCGCGTGGCGGGCGTTTGATTGAGCCATCTCAAGCAACTGAACGCGCTGACCTCGCTGTGGAATATGCAAGCTTACCGCTCGGGCCCGACGCTCAGAGAGCCACGCCTCGATGTGCTCGGTGTCATCGGGTGTTGAGGCTACGTCAATCTCAATAGGAATGTCGGTGCTCTCACTGTAGTAGCGCTTGAGAAAAGAGCTTGTGAGCTCTGACTCCCCCACATCAAGACCCTTGTCCAAGATGAACTCGCCGCTGCGTACCACGCGGCCTTCTCGAACCAAAAAAACGCAAGCAGCAGCAATGGTCTCTTCTCTCCACAGACCAATAACATCGACATCAAGTGCCGCAGAAAGTACCACGCGCTGACTCGAGAAGAGGCTCTCGATAACATCCAAGCGACGCTTGACACGAGCTGCTTTTTCAAAGTCGAGTTCTGCTGCCGCTGCTGTCATTTCGTCGGTGAGCTCAGCTACAAACTGGGAACGCTTTCCTGCCATGAACTGCTCGACTTGACGAACATGAACTGCATAGTCTTCAGGAGAAAGAGCGCCTACGCAAACGCCTGGGCCTTTTCCTACGTGAGAGTCAAAACAAGGACGACCTCCCTCTTTTTGAAGGATATGTTGGGGGTCGATTGCCTTATCTTCCTTAGTGGCGTTTTGTTCGTGCGCTGCTAGCACACGCGTACACTTGCGCCATTCAGCACAACTCGCAGCACACAAAGGAGTGATTTTTCGCACCAGCTCAACCGCCTCGCGCGCTGCCCGGGCATCGGTGAAAGGACCAAAGTAGCGAGTTCCCGGCTTGTGCTTTTCTCGGGTGTACTTGATGGCAGGATATGCGTCAGACTTGGTAAGTGCGATGTAGGGATAGCTTTTGTCGTCCATAAGGGCAACGTTGTATGGAGGATGGTGACGCTGAATAAGGTTGATCTCGAGAACAAGCGCTTCATGCTCAGTTGATGCCACCACGTAATCAAAGCCCGCCACCTCAAGCATGAGACGACCAATCATGGCGCGGTCGTCCTCACGCCTGATGTACTGCAGCATTCGGGCGCGCAGGTTCTTTGCTTTACCCACGTAAAGGACACGGCCCGTAATATCTTTCCACAGGTAACAGCCGGGCTCTGTAGGAACCTGCTCGACCTGCTCGGCAAGACTCAGCTCATGGTTTTGACTGGTTTCAGTGCCCTGCCCACTTTTCGCACGATACGAGTCTTGCTCGTTTGTGTGCGGGATGTCGCCTGCGCTATCGCTCATGAACTGCTCATTTCGTGTTGCCCCGCTGTGCAACTCGCGCTCTCACGTTTTTGACTGCCGTCAGCGATTTGTACATGAGTGGCTTTAAGATGAGATCGCGGTCTGGCGCCACCGATACGGTGTCTGGACTGAACTTGCATTTGAAGGTATTGAGTCCCTTGAGAGTTGGTGCAAAATCATTACCTATTCCCATGAGGTCGATGCTTGTGACTCCGCGTTTTGCCAGTTCACAGAAGGCAAAATAGATGAGTCGGTCAGCGACAAACTGTCGCATATATTCTGTTCTCATGGCAGCGTAGTAATGGACTGCTTGCGTGCCCGATATGGTCTCGAGCGACCAGTTGGTAAGCCTTCCCTGTTCGTCTCTGCCAGCATAGAGGCGCACATGTTCTTTGCCCAGACAGCGCATCATGTTTTGATAATCGCTCATTGGTGCTGGTGCAAAGCCATCACGCTCGGCAGTTTCGACCATTACGGCATAGTATTCAGAGAAGTCAGCCATGGCTGCATCGGTCTCATCTGCGCAGCTTATGGGTGACTCACGCAGCGCCTTGCGAACATCTCGCCTGCCGCGCGACTTGAGGCGAGAAAGGATGTCCTCATCCGTTCCCGAGAGATCAATGATGACTGTCTCGTTGTAAGGAACTGTTGAGAGCACCTCTGAGCAGATATCGTGTTCATAAGCAATGGCGAGGCGAGCAAAGACTGGTTTGCTGTCTTTGTTGCGCACATGCTCAGCGAGAGCTTGCAGACGCTCGCGCTCTTGGGTTTCGTTCGGCTTGTCAAACCAGACAGGTCCGTGATGTGAGCGCAGGTAGTGATAGCCGTGGGTCTCGTAATCGATAAGCGCACAGACGCCACAGGGGTTGCCGCCTTGCTCAATAGCGACCGATCCCCAATAGCTGCGTCCGTTGACGGTTTGCTCGTAAGCTGCCCACTCCGAAGTCTGCTCGATAGGACGTGTCACCCCTGCATTCTGGGCAAGCATCTGAAGCTCGGTGAGTGAGATGGTTCGGCAGCTGATTGGAGCAGCAGCCGGCGTGCTCGCTGCAAACGTGTTGGCATGATCTGTTTGTGAGCCGCTTGCAGGATCGCTGGTCTCGTCTGGCTCTGTGACTGCGGACTTGTCGGCCAAGTCTGGCTCTGTGACTGCGGACTTGTCGACCAAGTCTGGCTCTGTGACAGCGGACTTGTCGGCCAAGTCTGGCTCGGCAACTCCTGCAGTATTGTTGGCATGACGCTCCTTCTCGACATCCCAGAGATAGCGCTTAAACTTTTGAATCTGCCTCATAGAAGAAGCCTGAGCGAGCAAACGATGCTTGATTGTGTCGGCGGGATTGTCCTCAGGCGAGTGTGCAAGTCCGCGCTTGTACATGGACAGCACCTCGGTTTTGAGCTGCTCATCATGGACACTCTTGCTCACAACATAGGACGGCACCATGGTATAGAGCGCCGAATCATAAGCCTCGGTATAGTTGAGCTCATGGCCCAAAACAAAATCTTCTACCAGCGGCTTTACAAAGTTTACGCCTCCGAGTGACACGTAGTAGGTGTTTCGACCAGGGCGCGCGTTGACCTCAAAGAACTTGTAGCTTCCGTCGCGAGAATCGTACTTGATATCAAAGTTTGCATAACCGTGATAACCAACGTGCTCGAGGAATCGCCGGGCGCCTTCGATGATGGGCTCAACGCGCTCAAGCATAATGCACACGGGGTTGCCTAGCATGAGCGGGGCATGGTCTTGCAGGATGACGCGTCCACCTGAAACCAGTTGGAGCTTGCCCTGAGCATCGGAGAAGGTTGTAAGCGAGCGAATTGCGTCGTCATCGCCCGGCACAAACTCCTGAAGCACCAGCTTGTGGGCATAGCCTGAAGCCTTTACCGCCTCAAACGCCTGTCTCAGCTCTGCGGGAGTTTGAATCTCATAAATCTTCTTCTTTCCCTCAAACTCAAGCAGGTCATACGCAGGTGAGTTCGATGGCTTAGCGATAAGCGGATAGTCAAACGCAAATTCATCGAGGGTCACATCTGGGTCAGCCAAATCGAGATAGACCGTCTTGGGATAGGCGATACCAAGCTCTTCACACAGCTCGTAGAAGCGCTCCTTTTGGGTGATTTCCTCATACAAATCGAAGTCGATATAGGGAATCACGTAATGTTTGCCAAGCTCAGGGGCATTTTTGCTGATAAGACGAACATGCCAGTCTGCAGAGCCCAAAAGCAGCGGAAGCTTGCCTGCAGCTTTGAGTTCCTCTGCCAGACTCATGAGGTAAGGTACGAGCTGCTCTTCATCTTGGAAGCCCTCAACAATACGATAGTCACAGAGCTTGCTCGATGAGGTGAGCTGGACATCGATTGCAGAGAGCACAATGGGATGCACACCGTACGCGCGGTCAAATTCGCGCGAATAGGCGTACGCCAAGACATCTCCACCCAAAATGACGGGTTGAAGACGGTCGCGCACCTCGCCAGTGCTTGCCAGAAGTCCGCCCGAACTTTTCTTCGCAGGTACGTATTCGTGCGTGATTTCCTCAACTGCAGCAACAATACGACGCGCCGCTTGATCGCCAGCGTCAGTTGGAAGGTTTACAACACGCTCAGATATGTCAACGGTTTGTGGCCACAGCTCGAAGCCCTGCTCAGTCAAGCCATAAGCAGCAGGTTCTGCCACACCGGGATAGAGCAAGGGACGATACCACGCAGATGTGTAGTACCCCAGCTCACAAATCTTCTCATTCAGGCGCTCAGCTGCCTGTTTGCTGGGAAGAAGCACGGGAAAACGCAAAAGCGGCTGAGCATCTGCATCCAAGACGGCTGCAGGGATGTTAATCTGCGCATTGTTGTGCAGCATCTGGCGGTAAATCTCCGTTGTGCTCATGCGCTGCGTCTCGTTTTGATTGAGATTCTGCATTGCACTCAGTGCCTGTTCGCACACCCAGTCGTTTGGTGAGCAAGGTTCATGTGCAACACCACCCCTGAGCTCGAGATAGCTCAAGCCAGGCTCATGCTGTCCTCGGGCAGTGAGTTGCTCCTTGAGGGTTTGAGATGCAGCTTTTGGAAGACGCGTGAGCATCCTGAGCTGATTGCGATAAGACTGGACAGCTCGTCCGAGTTTCTCGTCCATGGGTTCAAGCGTTGAGAGTCGCGCTGCAATTGCCTGCCTTAACTGGGCGTTCTCCATATTGGGATTCAGCCAGATGGCACCGCCAAAGTAGACCCCGGGAAGCATCTTTTCGATTCCAAATGAGTGAATTGAGATGTCTGCTATAGGATGACCGTCAGAATCTTGTGCTAAACGCCCCACACAGTGGGCACTGTCTTCCATGAGCACTGCGTGGTATGCATGCGCGGCCTGTGCAAGATCAGCCGTAGTTTTGTTGTTAACTATGCCAAAGCTGTGCTGGCACACAACAGCTCGGGTTCGCTCGCTGAGCTCCATCTGATTGGGATTAAGCGACAATGTGTCAGACGATATGTCATAGTAGCGCGGAGTAAGCCCTGCAGCGATGATAGGATTGACGGCAGTACAGCAGGTAAAGAGCTGTGTTGCTACCTCTCCCCCGCCATAGAGTTCGCAGATTTCGCGAAACACCACAAGCATGGCGTGGCGTGCTTTAAAGCACAAAAACCAATCTGCTGCATTGGTGCCACTTCGTTTGGCAAGCTCTTGACGCAGTCTTCCCTGCGGGCTTGACCATTCTTGGGTGTTTGACATTTCTTTTATGTGAGTTGTTGCTTCCACTGTTGAACCTACCAATTCTGACACTCAGTTTCTCACGCGCTGCTCGCTCGTTTTCTTACACCGTAATTACTTTGCTCAGTCTGTTCGTGCATATTAAACCGTGCGCATTGAACAAAGTATAGGTCGATAAAAGGAGTTTTGCGCTATCAGTCTATCCCACCAGCCACAGAGAACCAACCAACGAACAATCCTGACACGAAAAACGTTGCAGATTGACACTTTTTGACGATTTTCTGCGGATTGGTGAGGTCCTCTCAAGTATGCCCTTTTAAGGGACTCCGATTTACCTGCAGCGTTGCGAGTGCTGTATTTCCCGGGTAGCAAAATCGCACCCCCAATCCGCAGAAAATCGCAAAAATGTGTCATCTGGAGCTGATTTTTATGTCACAAGTTCGTGTCTCACAGATTCGGTCATAATTGAGCGAGCATATTGTTTGGGACTCAGCTTCCACGCAGGCTTCATGCGCGCTGCTAGTTCATGTTTACACTGTTGGTGCATTCCGAGCGAGAAAGAAGGGGTACATGCCAGCTCTTGTCGATGTACACACCCACACCAGCTATTCAGATGGCAAGGCAACCGTTGAGCAAAACGTCGTCACAGCCATTGCTGCAGGTGCCGAAACCCTTGCCATCACTGACCATCTAACCTTACCCCACGAGATTGATCCCATCTGTGAGGTAAGCGTGGCAGAGGCAGACCTAGCAGCGCTTCGAGCAGACATCAAACATGCACGAGCCGCACATCCCGAGCTTGAGCTTATCTTTGGCTTTGAATGTGACTGGTACGACAACTGTGAAGACAACATCCGCCGCTGGAGTGAGGGCGCCACGTTTTTGCTAGGCTCAGTCCACTTGGTCTCAGGTCGCTGGATTGACGATCCAAATGACCTCTCTATCTGGGAAGATTTGGGGCCAGATGAGGTATGGCGTCGCTATGTTGATGCGTGGTGTGATGCTTGTGCCAGCTCGATTGGCTTTGACACCATGGCACACCCAGACCTACCCCAACGTTTCAGTAGAGAAGGTTATGCGGCCACAATGAATCTGCAGCCCTTGTTTGAACGTATGGCTGAATGTGCTCATGACACAAGCCGGCATATCGAGGTGTCAACTGCAGGTCTGCGCAAGAGCGTGCAAGCATACTACCCTGCCCCGGCGCTTTTGGGCTGCTTTGCGCGCGCTCAAGTTCCCGTCACGGTTGGATCAGACGCACATGTGCCACAAGATGTGTGTTGGGGTATTTCGGAGGCTTACAACTACATCTCATCTGCAGGATACACACATATCGAGTGCCCCTGCGCAGATGGAGACTGGCGCCGTATTGAGTTGGGATGATACTACGGCGTTAGCTCTGCTCGCTATAAGGAAAGCCTTTGAGCCACTGAGCAACGGAGCGGGTCATCTCTCGTGAGAAATCACTGTTCCATTTGCGCTCACAAAAAGCTGATAAGGTCTCAGTTCTTCCGTGCAGCTTGAAAGCTATCGCTTCCATGAGCTCTGTATCAGCCGCATCACGATAGCTGTCCTCAAACACAATGCTCTCCAAGTTAAAGCGCGGTGGCTTTGCTTTTCTGGGCTGCAGCTGACGAGGATGTCCTATCACCAGCATGCAACAGGGCATCACGTATTCAGGAATGTCGAGAATATCTCGCTGAGTTTCACAGTTCTCAAGAATGTCACCGATGTAGCAGCTTCCCAAACCAAGGGCTTCTGTTGCAACTACGGCATTTTGGGCAGCAGCGACAGCGTCGACACACGCCAGAAGCGCATCTCCAACTCCAGGCTTACGTGGGTGGCAACCCTCTTGCAGACAAAACGCCCGATACCAACGTCGAACATCTGCACAAAAGACAAGCACGAGAGGCGCTTGGGCGATAAAGGGCTGGTGATCACAACTCTCAGCAAGGGCTTCCTTTTTTGATTGGTCACGTACAACAACGATTGAATAGAGCTGCTGGTTTCCAGCTGTCGGTGCTTGGCATGCTGACTCTAAAATGATGCGCTCATCTTCTGGGGTGACAGGCTGATCTGAAAAACTGCGAAGCGATGTACGAGCATACAATGAGTCGATAATGGACTTCTGAACTGGACGATTATTCTGAGTCGAGAGCTCATCGTACTCTGAGTGATTTGGACTCTGCCTTTTATGCATATACGCATTCCTTTCTGTACAAACTAAGCTCTAAGACTTCTCTGCCGACTGTCTGTTAGGAAATCCGTGAACAATTCTTTCGGCTCCATTCGCTAGAAATCCATTAGATATTACAGAATGATTTGGAATCAAAGATAATGAATCGCTGCTTATCTCAACTTTCCCAGCCTCAGGTGAACATGGCGCATGATAGAAGCTGAGGCCAAATCAAACGCACAACTTTCCCAGCCTAAGGAGAACTTGGGTTTTAATCAACCAGTTCAACTGGGCGTCAAAGGACAAGATAGCAACACGTTTGTCCTTTAACCCCAACTGACTTGGATTCTCTTGAACTCCAAGAGTCTCGCAAGCCTTCACGTGGTTAGGCGAACAAAACCAACAGGCCAACAGAGCTTATATGAGCCTCTTCACGTTGGAAACAAAACGGAGCTAGTTGGAAACAAAACGGCGCTACAATGTGATGGTTGAGTCGTGACGTTTGAGCAAGTCCTCAGTGCGGTTTGAGCGTTTTCAAATCAAAGGTACATGAGCTAAATGCGAGGTATACATGTCTCATAGGTCAAAGAGAGAAGAGTACGCAGGTGAGCTGCCTGAGATTGTACATATCGATGACATCAAGCTTGCTTTTGATGAGCGAGGTTTGCTGCCTGCCATAGTTCAGCAAGTCGACACGGGAGAAGTCCTTATGCTTGCGTGGATGAGCGCAGAGTCACTTGCCTTGTGCTTTGAAACGGGTACGAGCTGGTTTTGGTCTCGCTCACGTCAAGAGCTTTGGAATAAAGGTGCGACCAGTGGCAATACGCAAAAAATCCATCGCATACTGGTAGACTGCGACGCAGATTGCTTGATACTTGAGGTTGAAAGTGCTGGTCCTGCCTGTCACACAGGACATCGCAGTTGTTTTTATCGAGAGCTCAGTATTGGACACACTGTCACTAAAACGAATCCGAGTGCACGGAGCCATGAGAAGGAGTAGCCATGGGAGAACGAACTGAACACGTAGCTGATGGTGATATTGGTACGACACTGAGTTCACTTGCAACGACTATCCACAACAGGCGCGATGCTCGTCCTGAGGAAAGCTACACCAAGCGTCTCTTAGATGGAAACTCCGACAAACTGCTCTCCAAACTTGCTGAAGAAACCAGCGAGATTATCATGGCCTGTAAAGACAATGATCACGACCATATTCGCTATGAGATGGGTGATTTGCTCTATCACCTGCTTGTTGTGTGTGAACGCTATGGTATACGTCTTGACGAGCTCGCCGGAGAGCTTGACGCGCGTATGTACTGAGTATGCTGGAGTGCTTGACGCGCGTATGTACTGAGCGTGCTGGGGAGCTCGCCGGAGAGCGTGCTGGGGTGCTCGCTCGGGAGCTCGCTGAAGTCTATCAGTGCTTCTAAAAGTCCAAGCGCACGGGAATACCTTGAGATGCCATGTACTCTTTTACCTGTCGGATCGAAAAAGTCCCAAAATGAAAGACGCTTGCTGCAAGCACGGCATCTGCTTCGCCCTCGATAATGCCTTCTGCAAAATGCTCAAGTGTACCCACACCACCAGAAGCAATCACCGGAATGGGCACAGCTCGGGCTACTGCTCGCGTGAGCGCAAGGTCAAAGCCCTCTTTGGTACCGTCGCGATCCATGCTTGTCAGCAAAATCTCACCAGCTCCTCGCCGTGCGGCCTCTCGCGCCCATTCAACAGCATCAAGACCGGTAGCCTTGCGACCACCTGCCACGTAGACTTCCCATTCGTCGTAGGCGCCTTTTCGCTTGGCATCAATTGCACAAATCACTGCCTGACTCCCAAAGGCGCTTGCCGCGTGGCTTATGAGCTCAGGATTGGCAACCGCGGCTGAGTTTAGCGACACTTTGTCGGCTCCGACAGCAACCATCTCCACCATCGAGGCGAGGTCGCGAAAACCTCCTCCCACGGTGTAGGGAATCCTGAGCTCTTCAGAAGCACGTGTTGCGAGCTGCACCGTTGTGCGTCGCTCGTCAGACGTAGCAGTAATATCGAGAAACACAACCTCATCGGCACCTTCGTTATCGTAGGCTCGAGCAAGCTCAACGGGGTCTCCGGCGTCAACGAGATTGACAAAGTTGACGCCTTTGACCACGCGGCCATCATGTACATCAAGACAAGGAATGATGCGTTTGGTGAGCATGTGTTCTCCTGAGCTGTATCTATTGAGCTGTATAGCTATACCCTGAGTTGTAGCTAGGCGCTTTGAGCTGCAGCAAGAGCCTCTTCAAGAGTAAAGCTTCCTTCGTAGAGGGCACGGCCTGCAATGCATCCTTCAATCACATCTGGCCCCAAGGCTGCCAGCGCCTTAATATCGTCTACCGACGCAATACCGCCCGACGCTACAACCGGAAAACCGCAGGCTTTTGCCATCGATTTGTATACCTTGGTATCGACGCCTGTCTGCATGCCATCGCGGGTAATATCGGTAAAGACAAGGTGCTTAAAGCCCATTGCAGCGAGATCTCCCGCGAGGTCTTCGGCTGCATAGCAAGCTTCTTCTCGCCAACCGTTCACGCGGACTACGCCACCGGTTG
Source organism: Atopobiaceae bacterium (assembly GCA_017459605.1). Taxonomy (GTDB): domain Bacteria; phylum Actinomycetota; class Coriobacteriia; order Coriobacteriales; family Atopobiaceae; genus RGIG4373. The sequence continues at coordinate 33,980 of JAFUCQ010000083.1, read as the reverse complement.
CTGCAATATCTGCAACGAGAACATCGCCAAACTCGGCAGCTGACTCGCGTGCAAAGCGACGATCTGTCACTAATGCCGTGCCCATAGCGATTCTTTTGGCACCGAGGTTTACCAGCTCTTCGATACGCTCGCGTGTTCTTACACCGCCGCCAATGTCAACGGACAGACCTTCAACAGTGCAAATCGCACGAATTGCCTCGTCATTTGCTGACAACGCAGCATCGTCCTCTTCAAAGGTTGCGGACAAATCTACCACGTGTACCCATGTAGCCCCTGCTACAACAAAGTCGTGTGCAACCTTCAGGGGGTCATCAGAATAGACATCAACGGCAGAGCGCTGGCCCCGACGCAAGCGCACCACTTTACCACCGAGCAAATCAATCGCAGGAAAGAAAATCATGGCTGCCTCCTTAAACTGCTAACCAGCATCACAGATGCGCACAAAGTTGCGAAGTATCACGCTGCCTGCACGCGAAGACTTCTCTGGATGAAACTGTAACGCATGGACGTTGCCTTGCCACACAACAGATGGAAAACTTCTCGCATAATGGGTGCGAGCGGCAACAACTTTCCACTCAAGATCATCGGCAGCTGCATACGAATGGGTGAAATAGAAGGTTGAGCCCTCGGGAACGCCTGCAAGAAGCGGATCGCGCCTGCCGTGCTCGGTAAGGTCAATGCTGTCCCAGCCAACATGGGGGATTTTGAGGCGTGTTGATTCAAGGCGTGTTGCCGAGCCCATGAGAATGCCGAGACCTTCTTCCCAATCTGCATCTGGCGAGACTGGCTTGTCGCACGCAGGAGTGGCGTCAGTTGCAGCCGTGTCGCCAGAGGTCGCAGGTGTGGCGTCAGTTGCAGCCGTGTCGCTATCGCCAGCGCTCGCATGTGCCCCGAGCTCGTTTCCTCGCTCAAGAAGCAGATGCAAACCCAGACAGATGCCTAAGAAAGGAACGCCTTGGTCAATGGCATCAATCACAGCCTCGTCTTGCCCGCTTTCGCGCATAAACGACATAGCGTCGCCAAAAGCGCCAACACCGGGAAGGACAACGGCGCGAGCTGCAGCTATGAGCTCGGGGTCGTCGCTTGAGATAACCCCGATACCGTGGTCTGCAAGGCCGCGAACCACACTCGAAATATTTCCCTTGTGGTAGTCAACTACCACAATTTTGTCTCGAACATCAGCAATCTGAGCGCTCATTACAGGCAACCCTTCGTTGAAGGGACACCCTGAACACGAGCATCTGGCTCACAGGCAAATCTCAACGCTCGTCCAAAGGCTTTGAAACAAGCTTCGAGTATGTGGTGTGCATTGCTACCTGCAATTTTTCTGATGTGAAGCGTAATGCCCGCTTCACGAGCGAGACCACAGAAGAACTCTTGTCCCAACTCGGTGTCAAAGGTACCAACGCGCTCAGGTCCAATCTCGACATCCCAAAAGAGCTCTCCTCGACCTGAAATGTCGATGGCAGCCATCACGAGTGTCTCGTCCATGGGGATGACAACGTCTGCAAAACGACTAATGCCCGCCTTATCTCCAAGCGCTTGCTTGATGGCCTGACCAAGCACGATACCTGTATCTTCAACGGTGTGGTGGGCATCTATTTCGATGTCACCCTGAGCCTGTACCTCGAGGTTGAGCAGGCCATGGCGACCAAGCGCATTCATCATGTGATTAAAGAACGGTACGCCCGTCTCGACATTCACCTGTCCTGTTCCATCCAAATCGAGCTTGATAACAATGTCTGTCTCACTTGTTGTTCTCGTAATCTTTGCGATGCGGCTCATGCCTCCTCCTTAACTAAGGACGTCAGTGCCTCAAGCACACGGCTATTCTCATCATGGGTTCCTACGGTAATGCGCAGACAGTTAGTAAGTCCTGCCTCGGCAGAAAAATCTCTTACGAGTATCGACCATTCATCGCGCAGGCGCTCGCGAATCTTTGATGCCTGCGGCAGTCGAACGAGGATAAAGTTCGCCTCGCTCGGCCAAAGCTTGACCTCTGGGCTGTATTGCGTCAGCTTGGACAATCCCTCATAGAGACGTTCACGTTCAGACACTGTGTCGCTTATGCTTGACGCAAAAAGCTCGTGGCGGTCGAGCACCAGCTGGGCTAACGCCTGCGTCACAGAATCGAGCGAATAGGTCTGGCGTACCGATGCAAGAGCTGCGATAACACCGGTATTACTGAGCACATAGCCACAGCGTGCCCCGGCAAGCGCATAAGCTTTTGAGAAGGTGCGCAGTACAACAAGATTCTCATGCTTACTGAGCAGTGGCAGCATCGATGCGTTGGGGTGAGAAAACTCTACGTATGCCTCGTCGACAACGACAATACCTGAACACACGTCGAGAAGCTCTTCAACCGTTTCGTGAGCTATGAGCTCGCCAGTTGGATTGTTTGGCGAGCACACAACCACGAGCGATGCTTCTTGTGCGGCCTCAAGCAAGCCAGCGACATTGCTCTTCTGAGTTTCTGGGTCGCGAGCAACTTCTATCAGTTCGCAGTTGAGCATGGTGGCATACATCTTGTAAATGGAAAACGTGGGTGTGCTCAACACCACGCGTCTACCAGCTCCTGCAAAGGCTAAAAAGAGGTCAAAGAGGAGCTCATCTCCGCCGTTGCCCGCCAATACGTTATCGCACGTGAGATTGTAAAGGCGAGCAATTCGCTCGCGCACCTGAGTTGCCAGAGGGTCGGGATAGCGGTTGAGCTCGAGACTCGAGAGACGCTGACGTAGCTCGTCTGTTATCTCGGTTGGCAATCCGTGTGTGTTCTCATTGGCAGAAAGGTTTATCTCACACGGGCTGAATTTAGGATCATAGGGCTCAAGCTCATGCAAATGCGCAGGCATCATTGCTCTTGCCTGAGGACTGATTTCAAGCGCCATCAATCCTCACCCTCTAAGGTTCCAAGCTGGGGCGTTTGTGTGCTGTCTCCCATCAACACAGCCTCGGGTTTGTTGAGTTCTCGCGGCCATGCAATCTCCCATGCTTGCGAGGCTGCCTCATCGGGACGTGCGAAGGTCTCGGCACCCAAGTCGATAAGCCGACGACGAAGACCAACCGACAAAGCGTGCGCCCACAGACCCTCGGCTTGAGCGAGTGCTTGAACCGCAGGGGCATCTTTGGCAAGCCCTTCTCGGGTGTAGCTGATAACACTTGAGCGCTTAACAAAGTCGTAGACACCAAGCGGATTGGAGAAGCTCGCCGTGCCTCCCGTGGGAAGCGTGTGATTGGGACCCGCCACGTAATCTCCCAATGGCTCAGAGCTCCATGGTCCAACAAAGATGGCACCTGCATTTTTAATAGCCCCGAGCAGCTCCATCGCACGATCGCAGTGGAGCTCAAGGTGCTCAGGGGCAATGGCATTAACTACTTCTGTTGCAAGCGACAGGTTGTCGGCTATAACGATAATGCCTTGATCGGTCAGCGAACTCTGGGTAATCTCAGCACGGGGGCTCTGTTCGATCAAGATTTCGAGTGCGTGCTCCACGCGCTCTGGCAGACTTGGGTCGCAGGTTACGAGGTAACACGCAGCCATGGGGTCGTGCTCGGCCTGTGCCATGAGGTCTGCTGCCACAATGAGCGGATCTGCTGTTGCATCTGCAAGCACGCACACCTCAGACGGACCAGCCACCATATCGATGCCAACATCGCCAGACACCAAGCGTTTAGCTGCGGCAACATAGGCGTTTCCAGGTCCCGTGACCTTATCCACACGGGCAATCGATTCGCAGCCATACGCAAGAGCAGCGATTGCCTGCGCTCCGCCGGTGGCATAGACCTCATCGACTCCAGCAAGGTCTGCTGCTGCCAACGTGTAGGGAGATATTGAACCGTCTGCCTGCGGAGGCGTGACCATGACCACGCGACGCACGCCAGCAACCTTAGCTGGTATGGCATTCATGAGGACGGTGGAGGGATACTGGGCACGACCTCCCGGAACATAGATACCCGCTGAGTCAAGCGGGGTGACGCGTACCCCTAGAATTGTGCCGTCGGGGCGTGTCACAAACCAGCTTTGAAGCTGTTCGCGCTCGTGGAAATCCTTGATTTGCTCGGCAGCCATCTGAAGCGCCTCGTAAAACTCAGGGTCAACGAGGGCTGCAGCAGAACGAACCAGTTCATCTGGCACGCGGAACTGTTCAGGCACCATGCCATCAAAGCGCTCCCCATACTCGCGAAGCGCTGCATCTCCGCGCTCGCGCACGTTAGCAACAATATCTTCTGCTGTTGACATCACCTCAGGAGGCAAGACAGTTTGTCGATTGAGTTCATCGATTTTGATGTCGTTGAGCGAATGACACAGGATAGTTCTCATTGGACGTCTCCTACATAGTCTTGGAGTTTATCGGCAAGAGCACGAATCCGCGGATCAGAACGATACGCTGCGGGACTCGTAAAGAAGCGAGCTGTACATTCCATGACGTCGTCAACAACCACGAGGTTATTCTCGGCAAGCGTTGTGCCCGTAGCTGTAATGTCAACGATACGGTCTGCCATACCTATGATAGGTCCAAGCTCGATATTTCCGTGCAATTTGATGATATCTACCTGCTGACCAATGCGGTCATAGTATGCCTGCGTAATGCGAGGATACTTGGTAACTACACGCATCGATCCACGCCATTCGTAGGCTTGCTCGGCTTGTCCTGCTGCGGCCTCCGGCTCAGCCACAATAAACTTGCACCAGCCAAAGCCGAGGTCAACAAGGTGTATGAGCTCAATGTTTGCCTCAACCAGCGAGTCGTAGCCGCAAATACCGCAGTCAGCTCCGCCATAGGCGACAAAAGCTGGCGTGTCTTGTGCGCGAACAATCACGTAGTCAACCTCGGGGGTCTGAATGATGAGGCGACGACCTATGTCATCGAGGGCACTCACATCAAGACCCGCGCCTGCAAGTGCTTCAAGCGTGGGCTTGAAAAGCGAACCTTTGGGAATAGCAATGCGCAGCGGACGGTCTTTCATGCGTACACCGCGGTGTGCCATACCACTTACACTCGCGTTGGCACCGCCCTGGGTGCTTGTCTCATCATGCTCTGCAATGGCTTCTTGCAGACGCTCGAGCGAACAGGCAAAACCGCAGGCACCCACCCCATTTCGTCCGAGATTTGCAAAGACCGCATCGTAGTGTCCTCCCGATGCCAAAGAAGCAGCCACCTGATCAGAATATGCCTTGAAGATAATCCCCGTGTAATAGTCGAAGGAATTGATTATCGAGAAATCAAAGCTCAGACGCCCTGATTCCAGCTCATCAGAGAGCCCTGCGAGCAGCTGACGGATAGTATCGATGCCGCTGTCTTTTCGCTCTACTCCTGCTTGGGCTAAGAGCCGGTCGAGCTCGTCAATAACGTTCACTCCCCCGTGGAGCTGCGGAAGGAGCTTGAGCGCTGCTTTTGCCGCCTCACTCACATCTGCAGTTTGCACGAGCTTATCGAGTCCCACGAGGTCAGACTCGTGGACTAAGTCCAGAACCTCCTTGAGAAAGTTCTCGTTTGGAGCACAGGTTTCAAGAAGTGACAACAAAGGCTTGACCGATCCGCACACGATTTTCCAGCCCGAAACCTTGAGAGTGGAAAGAAGCTCGGCAAGCAAATGAATAACCTCGAGTTCAGAGGTCACCCCTTCCTCTCCGATAAGCTCAACTCCGAGCTGTGTGAACTGGCGAGGCTGTCCCTTGAGGTCCCCCGACTCTCTCACTACGGGAGCCACATAGCGAAAACGCATAGGTAGCTCTTCGTCACGGATACGGGCGGATGCCATGCGCGCTATGGGCAAGGTGAGGTCAGGGCGCAAAATGAGGAGACGGTCATCGGTGTCAAAGAGCTGAAATGGCGAGTCTTGTATGCGTCCTGCCTGCTCAATTGAAGATTTGTCTTCTAGGAGGGGTGTCTCGACAGGCAGATAGCCATGAGCTGCAAAGCAGGCTTTTGCACTGTCGATGATACGCTCACGGGCGAGCGCCTCGTTGGGAAGAATATCTCGAAAACCCTTTGGGGTCGTTGGTCTCACGCTCTTGTCCTTTCATACAGCTCAGCAGCTGCTTGGAGATGCATCTCGGATAGCTCAGATACGTTGCGGGCATCTGCAGCTCTCGGGTAGGCTTGGGTACTCTCGGGCGAGCTCGGGGCTCGGGGCTCGGGGCTCGTGCGCGCTTGGGGCTCAGGCGAGCTCGGGTGGTCGAACTCCCGGGCAAGCTCAGGTCTCGGGGCTCAGGCGCGCTCGGGTGGTCGAACTCCCGGGCGAGATTGGATGCCCGCAGGCATTTCCGAACTCTCGAAAAATTCGGCTCCCGTACGTTCTTCCAAACTCTCGAACACCTTCGGGTGCTTCCAAACTTCAAGCTCTCGTATCCCTCGAATACCTACGCCTTTCGAATACTTTACTATAGTAAAGTATTCCGCTTCCATTGACGAGGTCTTATGTGATTGTGATACAGGACTGAAATTGTGTCCACATTGAGAGCCTTATCTTAATCAGTAACTTTGCGAATAATTGTGCCTACCTTGAGGGGGACACAATTTCGTAATTGGCTAGATTTCGTCAATAAAAGACCAGTTCACCCTGTGACAACTGAAAATCGTGCCCACCCTGAGGGGGGGCACGATTCTATCTGGACGAGAATTGTGTCTACCTCGAGGGGGGCACGATTTCACACGAAAGACTTGTGTGCACTGTTTCTCGAGAGATGTGGTGTCTCAGCTCGGGACTTGCATGCACCGTATCTCGAGAGATGTGGTGTCTCCTGTCTCCAGCGAGAATCCCTGTGTCACTTTCCTGATGCGAGGTCAGCTTGTGGCTAGGCGCCGAGATAGGCCTTGCGAACGCGCTCGTCATGCAGCAACTCGCTCGCATCTCCACTCATCGACACGCGACCCGTCTCAAGAACGTAGGCTCGGCTCGCAATTGACAGGGCCATACGCGCGTTTTGCTCGACCAGCAAAATGGTTGTCCCCTGCTCATTGAGCTGCTTGATAATCGAGAAAATCTCCTGTACCAGAACAGGCGCAAGACCCATCGACGGCTCATCGAGCATCATGAGCTTGGGTTTGCTCATGAGTGCGCGACCCATAGCGAGCATCTGCTGTTCGCCACCAGACAAGGTTCCCGCTGGCTGGGTACGACGTTCCTTGAGGCGAGGGAAACTCTCGTACACACGAGCTCGCATTTCCTTGGCCTCTTCTTCTGAGCGGGTAAATGCCCCCATATCAAGATTCTCGCGCACAGTCATGTTCTGAAACACGCGACGCCCCTCGGGGCACAGAGCAATTCCGCGAGAAACCATACGGTGTGCAGCAACTCCTTGCAAGCTTTCGCCCTCAAACTCAATGGAACCCGAGCTTGCCTTGAGCAGACCCGCCACCGTGTTCAGTGTCGTCGATTTACCTGCACCGTTAGCACCAATCAGAGTTACAATCTCACCCTCATTGACATCAAAGGATACGCCTTTGACTGCATGGATAGAGCCGTAGTAGACATTGATGTCGTTGATACTGAGCATGCTCATTTAAGCCACCTCGCCATCGTCGCCTTGTGTGCCAAGATACGCCTCGATGACCTGGGGGTTTGCCTGAATCTCTTCAGGAGTTCCCTTGGCAATGATGCGACCAAAGTTGAGCACAGCGATGCCTTCACAGATACCCATAACGAGGTCCATATCGTGCTCGATGAGCAGAATGGCGATATTGAAGTCGTCACGAATCTTGGTGATATTCTCCATGAGCTCGGCTGTCTCAGATGGATTCATGCCGGCAGCAGGCTCGTCGAGCAACAGCAGCTTGGGGTTGGTTGCAAGAGCGCGGACAATCTCGAGTCTGCGCTGAGCACCATAGGGCAGAGAACCTGCAATGTCGTTGGCATTGTCTGCCATGTGAAACACATCGAGCAGCTCAAGGGACTTGTCGTGGAACTCTTTCTCAGAGAGCCAGTGCTGAGGCAAGCGGAAGATATCGCTCCACATACCGCTTTTCACCTGATTGTGAAGTCCAATGCGCACGTTATCCTCAACAGTGAGCGAATCGAACAAACGGATGTTTTGGAAGGTTCGAGCGATTCCTGCTTGGCTTACCTTAGCGGTATCCATACCAGCGGTGTCGACACCGTCGAGCAGAATGGTTCCGCGCGTAGGCTGATAGACCTTGGTGAGCAGGTTAAAGACGGTGGTCTTTCCTGCGCCGTTAGGACCGATAAGACCAGCAATTTCTGACTGACCAATCATAATATTGAAGTCTTCAACCGCATGGAGACCACCAAAGTCGATTCCAAGATGGCGGCATTCGAGGATGGGATTCTTGTGCGCATCTCGCTCAGGAACAATGGAATGGCTGGGCACGGGAACCATTTTCGTGCGCTTGCGCTTGGAATCTGTCTCTGCGGTCTGGTCTGTTTGAGCTGTACCATGAGGTGAGCTCTGTGCAGAGCTAGAGGCATCAGCACTCGCAGCAACTGCCGTGTCGGCGGCGTCGACTGCGCTATCAGCTGCCTCTGCAGCTCTTTGCGTTTCTTGAGCTTTCTCGGCCTCTTGCTGGCGCTTCATCGCAGCAGCACTTTGTGCCTTATAGGTTCCTTCGTTTCTGGTCATTGAGCATCACCACCCTCTGTGCTCAAAGCAAGTTGTGTTGCATCATCATCGTCATCTCGTCTTCGCTTGAAACGTTCGAAGAAGCCACCAATGGCGGATTTCATGATTGGATTGTTCGAGACTATCATCACGCCAATCAGTACGATGGCATAAATGAGCATACGGAAATCGCCCACAAAGCGCAGGCGCTCGGGCAGGATAGTGAGCAAAGCCGCCGAGATAATACCGCCACGGATATTGCCCATGCCACCCAAAACAACGAATACCAGCACCAAAATCGAGGTATTGAAGTCAAATTTCTTAGGAACAATCGACGAGTAGTTCATCGCGTAGAGAGCACCTGCCATACCAGCTAAAGCAGCAGACACCACAAACGCCATCAGGCGGTATTTCATGGTGTTTATACCTACCGACTCAGCAGCGATGCGATTGTCGCGAACTGCCATAATTGCACGGCCCGAGCGGCTGTTAATCAGATTCAGCACCACCGTAAGTGTGATGAGCACCAAAACAAAACCCGAAGCAAAGGTCGAGATTTTGTCGATACCAGCAGCTCCTTGGGGACCATTGATGAGGATGTTTCCGCCCTGCATGCCAAGAGAAGCGGCATCTCTCATAGAGAAGTGCAGTCCGTTGGCATCGAGGCCAACGTAGAGGTTGTTGAGGAGATTCTTGATAATCTCGCCAAAGGCAAGGGTCACGATGGCGAGGTAGTCGCCCTGAAGCCTCATAACCGGGATGCCTACGAGCAGTCCTGCAAGCGCTGCCAAAATGCCGCCAATCAGGATTGCTACGGCAAGGCGGATGGGATCGGCAAGCCCTGCAGGAGCAAGCATGGCAGAGACAACCAGTCCCGTAAAAGCGCCAACACTCATGAAACCAGCATGTCCCAGCGACAGCTCGCCAGAAATACCCACCACAAGGTTAAGCGAGATGGCCATACAAATGTATGCCGTAATAGGAACGAGCAGGCCAATCATAGAATTGGAAATAGCTCCCATGGATGTCAGCGCCTGCATAATGACAAAGGCGACGATGACAATTCCGTAGGTAATGATATTTGCGCGCGTATTCTTGTTCATGTTTTTGATCATTTCCATGGCCTACACCTTCTCGTGAATCTCTTTGCCGAGCAGGCCGGCGGGTCTGATGAGCAAAACAACGATGAGCACCGCGAACACGATGGCATCGGCAAGCTGAGTTGAGATGTATGCTTTCGCAAAAATCTCAATCACGCCAAGCAGTACGCCACCAAGAGCAGCACCGGGAATAGAGCCGATTCCGCCTAGCACTGCTGCCGTAAAGGCTTTGATACCCGGCATTGAGCCAGTGGTTGGCATGAGCGTTGGATACGCCGAACACAGCAAAACACCTGCGATAGCTGCAAGCCCTGAACCAATGGCGAAAACCATTGAAATGGTGGTATCAACATTGATTCCCATAAGCTGGGCAGCACCCTTGTCCTCAGAGCAGGCACGCATGGCTTTGCCCATCTTGGTCTTGCTCGTAAAGGTGGTGAGTGCCACCATGATAAGCACACAGACAAGTACCGTGACCAGCGTAATTGAGCTAATGGTGAGTTGTCCTCCAAAGAGGTTCAAAGAAGGAAATGGAACAACCGAAGGGAACGCCTTGGGATCAGCACCCCAGATGAGCAGAGCTGAGTTCTGCAAAAAGTAGCTCACACCAATAGCGGTAATGAGAACAGCTAGTGACGCCGCTTGTCTCAGCGGCTTGTAGGCAAGTCGTTCGACCACGATACCTAAGGCGGTGCAGCCAACAACTGCTAGAAGGATGGCAGCAATGGGTGGCAAGTTAAGATGGCTCACCACAATAAAGCAGAGGTAGCCGCCAACCATGATGACATCGCCATGGGCAAAGTTGAGCATCTTGGCGATGCCGTAGACCATCGTATAGCCAAGGGCGATGATGGCATAGATGCTGCCCAAGCTGATTCCATTAATGAGGTTCGTGAGAAAGCTCATGCTCTTCTCCTCGGTCCTGTTTTCTCGGTCCTGTTTTCTCGGTCCTGCACAACGAAGCTTCAATGTAGTCTGCGCGCTCAAGATGCACGACTCGACTTTGGCTGAATACTGAGCGACCGTAGTCGTGACGTAGCTCATGGCGTAACTCGCCGCGTGGCTGGCGCATAACTGGTCGCGCTACGACAGGCGGAGGCCACCTCTCGATGACCCCCGCCATAAGGTATAGCACTAAAAACGTGAAGCTTAGTCCATGGACTCGTACACGCCGTTCTTGATAACCATACCCTTAGGATCTTTGGTAACCTCGCCGGTATCTTTCCAGCTCATGTTCTCGCCAGTCAGACCGCTGTAGCTAAAGCTTGAAGAGGTAAAGGTCTGGACGAGGCTCTCGCAGATGCTGGCTGCATCCATATCAGCAGTGACGCCAGCCTCTGCCACAGCAGCAGCAATAGCCTTGACGCAGTCGTAAGCGTCGGCGGCAAACTGGTTGGGCTCCTCGCTTGCAACTCCCTTGTAGCTCTCGACAAAGCTCTTGGTCAGGTCATCCTCTGCAGTTGCGACAAACGGGGTGAGCAGCATGACGTCCTCAGCGAGGCTTGTGTCAAAGCCCTCAACCGAAAGGATGCCGTCCATGCCGTCGACGCCAAAGAACTTCGGTGCAAAGCCCATGGCGTTGGCCTGAGTCAGGATGAGCGATGCAGGCGTGTAGTAAATTGGGAGAAATACGAGGTCAGCGCCAGCGTCTTTTGCGTCGTTGAGCTGGACGTTGAAGTCGGTTGCAGAGTCGTCGGTGAAGGTTGTGGTTGACACAATCTCAAGACCGAGCGTCTTTGCCTCTGCCTGGAACTTGTTGTAGATACCAGTGGAATAGGCATCAGAGTTGTTGTAGATAACAGCAATCTTGGTGCCGAGGTTCTGGTCGTGGATGTACTTAGCTGATGCCGTACCTTGGTTAGGATCGGTGAAGCACATCTGGAAGACATTGTCCTTGCGAGCGATAGTCACATTGCCGTTCTCGTCTTCCTGACCACCGATGACGTCGGTCGAAGAGGCAGACGGCGTGAGCTGGAAGATGCGGTCAGAGTTGGTCTCGGTGGAGACAGCAACGCAGGGACCCGTGGTTGTAGTGCCAACGAGAATCTGCATACCCCAGTCCTTGAGGGTGTTGTAGGCGTTGACGGACTTCTCGGGATCGTGCTCGTCGTCTTGCCAGTTGAGCTCCATAGCGATGGTGCCCTCTGCATTGACCTCGTCGACAGCAACTTGTGCGCCGTACTTGGTTGCGTTGCCGTAGATAGCAGCAGCGCCAGTAACGGGGCCGATGCCACCAATCTTGAATACACCAGCAGCGGACGATGCGCCACTGCCAGAAGCAGAAGCAGAAGCCTCAGCTGAGCCGGCAGATGTGCTTGCCTCAGAGGAACCACCGTTGTTGGCGCCACCACAAGCACCAAGGGCAAGACCGCTTACTGCAACAGTACCAGCGCCGAAAAGCTCGACGAATTTTCTGCGTGAGACGTTCTCAAAGCTAGACATGATCTTTCTCTCCTTTTGACGCGCGCTTTTATGCGCAGGGTAAAGCTCGTAAACCAATCCTAATTGTTTGCAGTCTTTATATATGGCGCGCATGGTCAATTCACCGATTTTTTTAACCGTTCGGCAACTTGAGGGAGTGCGAACGGCGCGTAGTCACTTTAGCGCTTGGAGGGAGTGCGAACGGCGCAGTCACTTTAGTGCTTGATGAAGCGTGACAGCAAGCGCTCGATGAAGCTTGCCTCAGGGACTTTGAGCTTAGTTGCGACACCAAAGGTAATGAGAAGTGCTACGACTCCCCCGATAGCCAGCGGAATGAGCGACTCAAAGAAGCTGGCAGATTCAGCAAAGAGCCACTGGTGTATAAAACGTGCAACAAAAAAGCTAGGCACACCACCAGCAAGACCCAAGGCGAGCGCTTTGACCGTGGTGATTGCCATACCAGATATGTCGAGAGGACCGAGCTGTTTTCTCAAGCTCAACAGAGTAACTCCCACAACAACGCACATGAACGCAGTTGACGAAAAGGCGACCATCTCAATTCCAAAGCGCTCAACGAGCGTGAGACACACAACTACCTGCACAACACCTGCAATGAGACTGGAGATTGAGATATAGCTCATGCGCCTCAGAGCCGAGCAGACCTTTTGCAGGTAGGTGGTAATGCCGTAGGCAGGAAGCGAGGTGGCAAGTGCTGCAAGATACGATGCTGTGGGATTAATCTGGTCTGCCTCAAAGCGACCCACCGCCATAAGTCCTACCAAAAAGCGAGAGAACAAGATGAGATAGACCGCAAACGGCACGAGGAAAAACAGGATTTGTCGAGCACCCGAGCCAATCGCATGGACAAATCCTGCCATGTCGTCGTTTCCTGCCATGGTGGAAAGCTCGGTAAACATCGCTGTAGTAATGGGGATAGCGATGATTGCGTAGGGCAAGGTAAACCACAAGCGAGCATAATAGGCAATGGATGCACCTTGATCGGTGACCGACAAAAGCGCAGTAGTCATGACTGAGGTTGTTGCAAACGAAATGACCGTTAGAAGCAGAGTTGGCGCCCCAATTTTGAGCGTCTCGATAAGCTTGGGGTCATGCCAGTCGATGTTGAGCCGCAACCGGATCCCATGGCGCCTGAGCGCAGGAATTTGTCCGATAGCCTGAATCGCAACACCTGCGGGATTACCTATCGCCAAGATAAGCATGGCAAGCTGCGGGTTCGTTGGCAAAAGTAGTGCGTAGAGGAAAAAGGACGCGGTACACACAACATTGTTGAGCAAGGGAGCAACATTGCTCCAAAAATAGTCTCGCTCAGCGTTGAGAATGCCCGAGTACACGGCAGACAAACCATACAGAGCAATTTCAATTGCAAAGAAGCGGAAAAACCAGACCGCAAGATCTGAGTCGAAGGTCTCTGATGCGGTAAACGATTGGGTCCAGATGAATTGCTGAGCAAAGAAGATACCTGCAACAGATAGCACTCCCATAAAGAGCAACAAAACTGACAAGAGATTGCTTGCGTATCGATTGGCCTCTTCAGAACCGTCGCGCTGCTTTGCGCTCAGATATACGGGCAAAAACGAAGTTGCAAGCATGCCTCCCATCACGAGCTCGTAGAGCTGGTTGGGAAGGTTTGACGCTACCGTGTAGCAACTCGAAAGCAAGGTTGTTCCCAGGGCAAAAGCCTGCCCCCATGTCCGAAGAAATCCCGTGATTCGACTCACGATGACAAGCACGCTCATGAGAGCAGCAGAGCGACCTACTTGCTCGGAGTCAACCTGCTCGACCTCATGAATCTGCGTGGTCGGTTGTACGGGTTGTTGTGTGGGTTGTTGCGCGGACGGTTGCGTCGTTCGCTCCGCTGTGTGTTGCGTGGGTTGTTGCGTCGATTCTGCCATTACTGCACCTCTCTGGTAATGTCAGCAAAGATGGTCCCGAGATGCTCTCCGAGCTTCTCGGCATTGAGGACAAGTGAGTAGCCATGCTTGCCTGCCGAGATAGAAATCTCGTCAAAAAGCAGGGCGCTTTCGTCGATGAGTGTGGGTAGGGGCTTTTTAAGTGCAAGCGGCGTGCACGCCCCGCGAACATAGCCTGTCACCGTTTCGAGCTCTTTGAGCGGAAGCATCGAGAGTGACTTTTCGCCGAGGGCGGCTGCAGCTTTTTTGAGGTCAAGCTCATAGGCTACGGGAATACAGCAGGCAACATGTCCGCCTGATGCAGCAGTACAGACAAGCGTCTTGAAGCAGGTGTCGGGATCTTTGTTGAGCAGCTCGGCGATGTGGACACCCAGTTCGTGTCCACGCTCGCCGTCGTCGTCATAGCTGAGTACAGAATAGTCAACGCCTGCCCGCTCGAGCTCACGCATGGCATTGGTCTTTTTGCTGTTGTCCTTACGTGCCACGGATTGGGTGCCTTTAGACTGCTCGTTGGTCGTGCTCAGGTGAGCTACACAATCGGGCCGCCACCGATAAAGTTCATGTAATTGACTGAGCGCACAGCGACACCACCGTTGGGAATCGAGTCGATAATCATGCCATCGCCCACGTAGATACCCACGTGTCCTGGGGCTCGTCCACCGTATGTGTAAAAGACAAGGTCGCCATAGGCAAGCTGGCTGGTTCTGTAAACCATACCAGAACCAACCTCGGCATAGAGGCTTTCTGGCCAGCTCGAGTTGGTTCTGCGTCCAAGGGCAAAGTCAACCAGACCAGAGCAGGTAAAGGCAGATCCGTAGGGGCTTCCTGTCCACACGTAGCCACTCCAACGATAACCTGCACCAATTGCGGTGTAGGCGCGTGCAACCATAGCTGCGGCACTGCCACTTGAGCTGTGATAGCCAGCTGAGCTCGAACTCGAGGAACTCGAGCTCGAGGAGCTTGAGCTTGACGAGCTGGAACTCGAGCTTGAACTAGAGGTTGACGAACTCGAAGAGCTCGAACGTGATGGCGTGCTTGAAGGGATCTCGTCTTCCTCTTCCTCAGGGGTTGGTGTTGAGGGAGCAGGAGCTGGTGTAGGCGTGGGTGTTGGAGCCGGGGTTGGTGCAGGCGTTGGCTCAGCCGCAGGAGTTGAGCTCGACTGACTCGGGGTACTCGGCTCTTGCGAAGCTGTCTGCGGAGCTGAGGGCTCCACCGTTGAAGCAGGGCTCGAGGAAGGCTCAGATTCACTTGGCTCATCATCTGACGAGCGATCACTTGATGAGGCGGCCGCTGCAGCTTGCTGCTCCTGTGCAGCGCGAGCGGCTGCTGCCTCTGCTTGCTTTTGCGCTGCTTCCTGAGCGGCTTTGGCAGCTGCTTCTTCTTCTGCAGCAAGCTGAGCTTTCATCTCGTCAGAGAGCTGATCAAGATAGCTGGTAAGAGAACCCACCGCTGCCTCAACTGCATCATTTCTCTGACGCGACTCTTCAACGAGCTGTTCTTGGGCGATGCGCTGGTCTTCGAGCTCTGAGCGCTGCTGCTTGAGCGAAGACTCCAATGTTTTGACCTCGTTTACCACATCTTCTTGGTAAACAGAAATCCTGTTGGCATAGGTCACACGCGAAACAAAATCGTCGAAGTCAACCGCACCCAAAACGATGGCGAGCAGATTCATGGTGCCACCAGCTTTGTAGTCACCCGAAACAATACTTGCAAGGATGTCTTTGGCGCGGTTCAGTTCAGCCTCGGTAACGGGAATCTCTTGCTCAATTTCTCCGATACGACCATTGGTCTGCTCAAGGGCAGCGGTTGTGCTTTGGAGTTCATAGGATGTGAGTTCTGCTTCTGTATAAAGCTCACCGAGTCGTGCTTGTACCTCGCCCATCTCGGCCTTAATTTCATCAGACGTAGCAGCATGAGCAACTACGGGGGTCGCCGCACCAACAACCATGGCGCATGCACACATAAACGCGATAATAAACGACCCAATGTTTTTGAAGTTCATTGTGAAACCTCTTTGCATTGGCTTACATTTTCACTGAGGGTCTATGATAGACCCTTATGCAAAATGGCTCAAATAGCGTACACAGAGCTTACATCTTCCCAGTTCAGACGGGGTGCTTTTTGGTCCTTTGATGGAGGGCTGTACACGATGCTGAGCAGCCGCTGAAACAGCGGTGGCACGAGACTGTCCGTGCATGTGCCGGTGCACGTGTCCGTGCATGTGCCGGTGCACGTGTCGGTGCACTCGACCGGCGTCGGCGTACACCTATCTGTTACCGCTGGGCTTAAGCATTTTGCTGCCGTTTGCGGTCGCGCTCAAGGATTGGAGCCAAGTAGTGTCCTGTGTAGCTCTCGGGAACTTGCGCAACCTCTTCAGGAGTGCCGTATGCAACCAGCGTCCCACCTCCATCTCCCCCTTCAGGACCCAAGTCAATGATGCGGTCTGCCACCTTGATGACATCGAGGTTATGCTCGATAACCAGCACCGTATTGCCCGTTTCAACAAGACGTTGTAGCACGTCAAGCAGCTGTCGAACGTCCTCAAAGTGAAGACCCGTTGTAGGCTCATCAAGAATGTAGAAGGTCTTGCCCGTTTGTTGACGGTGAAGTTCTTTGGCAAGTTTCACGCGCTGCGCTTCTCCGCCAGAAAGGGTGGTAGCGGGTTGTCCCAGCTTGATGTATCCCAAGCCCACGTCATACAAGGTTTGCAGCTTATGCTTGATGCGCGGGATGTTAGCGAAAAAGCCAAGCGCTTCTGAAACGCTCATGTCAAGCACATCTGAGATGGTTTTGCCGCGATAAACTACCTCGAGGGTTTCTCGATTATAGCGAGCACCATGGCACACCTCGCAGGGAACGTACACATCGGGCAGGAAGTTCATTTCAATTTTGATTTGTCCGTCGCCTTTGCACGCTTCACAGCGCCCTCCGCTCACATTAAACGAGAAGCGCCCCGGGGAGTAGCCCCGTGCGCGGCTCATGGGTGTTGAAGCAAAGAGCTGGCGCATGTCATCCCACAGGCCAATGTAGGTGGCGGGATTTGAGCGCGGTGTACGGCCAATGGGACTTTGGTCAATGTCGATGACCTTATCGATACGCTCAATACCGCTCAGACGATTGTAATCTCCCACCGGACGATGAGAGCGGTGCACGGCGTTGGTAAGTGCAGGCGCCAGCGTGTCTGTTACCAGCGAACTTTTGCCAGAACCAGAGACACCCGTGACCACTGTTAAGGTTCCCAGCTCGATGGAAACGTCAAGGCCTTTGAGATTGTTGCAGCTTGCTCCAGTGATTTTGAGCTTGCCCTTGCGTGGATTGCGGCGCTTCTCTGGCAGCTTAACCATACGAGCACCCGTGAGATATGCGCCAGTTACCGACTCGCTCTGTGCCATGATGTCTGCAGGAGCACCCTCGGCAATCACGCGGCCGCCGAGTTCACCGGCGCCAGGGCCAATATCGAGTACATAGTCTGCTGAGCGGATGGTGTCCTCGTCGTGCTCTACCACAATAACCGTATTTCCTTGGTCTCGTAGGCGCTCAAGAGTTCTGATGAGACGATCGTTGTCTCGTTGGTGCAAACCGATGGAAGGCTCATCGAGAATGTAGAGAACACCCATGAGTCCTGCACCTATCTGAGTTGCCAGTCTGATGCGCTGAGCTTCTCCGCCAGACAGGGTCGCTGAAGCGCGAGATAGCGTGAGGTAATCGAGTCCTACGTCAACCATAAAGCGCAGACGCTCGCAAATCTCCTTCACAATGCGCGAGCCAATAACCTGTTGGCGTTCGGTGAGTTCAATCCGGTCAAAGAACTCAAGGCTCTCGCGGCACGAAAGGCGACTCAGCTCGTCGATGTTTTTGTCACCCACCGTGACCGCCAGCATCTCAGGTTTGAGACGTGCTCCCCCACAGCTCGAACAGGGCTCTTCTCGGATGTACTTTTCAAGGCGTGTGCGCATGATTTCATTGGTGGTCTCGGAGTATTTCTCAAAGAGGATTTTGCGCAGTCCTGGAAAGGTAGCCGTCCAGTGGGTGTCTCTGCCATCAAGCGTGTGGTAGTCGACACGGATTTTTTTGTCACCAAGGCCATCGAGGAAGGTTTCGCGTGCCTTTGCGGGTAGGTCATGCCACGGTGTGTTGATGTCGACTTTCAAATGATTGCACACAGCAGCAAAAATCTGCGGATAGTAATTAGAGCGTCCAAAGAGACTGCCAAAAACGCCTTCTGCGATAGAGAGCGAGGGATCTTCGATGAGACCTTCAGCATCAACCACCTTGCGTACGCCAAGACCATCGCAATCAGGACAGGCTCCGTAGGGTGCATTGAAGGAAAAGTCACGGGGCTGCAAGTCATCGATGGAGTGGCCATGCTCAGGGCATGCAAGTGCAAGCGAGTATTGCAGGAGCTCTTCAGGCATTTCTTCTGGATTGTCACGGTCTGCGAGTAGATAAAAGCCAACCTTGTCTGAAGCAAGTTTCGTTGCTTGCTCAACTGCCTCAGCAATACGGGCAGTGGAGCTTTCTTTGACCACGACACGGTCAACGACGACTTCGATGGTGTGCTTGAACTTTTTGTCGAGTTTAATGTCTTCTTCGAGCTCACGGAGCTCCCCGTCTATACGAACGCGCGAAAAACCCTCTGCCTTGAGGTCATCAAGGAGTTTGGTGTACTCACCCTTGCGCCCAATGATGACAGGGGCAAGTACGTAGGCGCGCCGCCCGGACGCATGAGCGATAACCTTGTCTGCCACCTGGTCTGTTGTTTGGCGCTCAATAACGCGTCCACACTCAGGGCAGTGAGGGATGCCGATGCGTGCATAGAGCAGGCGCAGGTAGTCGTGAATCTCGGTCACGGTACCCACGGTTGAGCGCGGATTTTTTGACGTTGTCTTTTGGTCAATCGAAACCGCAGGAGACAGGCCGTCGATTGAATCGAGATCTGGCTTGTCCATCTGACCTAAGAACTGGCGCGCATAGCTTGACAGGCTCTCTACGTAGCGACGCTGACCTTCTGCATAGATGGTGTCAAAGGCAAGGCTTGACTTGCCTGAACCCGAAAGTCCGGTGATGACCACGAGTTTGTCTCGCGGGATAGTGACATCTATATTGGCCAAATTGTGCTCGCGGGCACCTTTGATGACAATTGAATCTGAAGCCATGAACTCTCCTATACATACCGAACAGCTCAACAGATTGTACTTTTATATGAGGCACACAAGCAGTTGAACGAGAAGATTTACTCACACTTAGGGACGGTTCACCTTTACTTCAACGTGAGCTCCGATTTGTTTAGTAGCTTAGACAACATAGGGTGGTAAAGCTCAGGTAGTGTTGATTTAATTATTACGGTGGTGCGTTGACCTGCATCTTTCGACGAAGCTCCACAGACAAAAACATGCTCGTTTTGAGTACCATAATCAATAATCACGAAACGGTCGTGAAATGCACCGTCAGTTCTTCTAAAAACTATACTCACATCGGGATACTCATTACAAAAGTCATCGAACTCCACTCGAGCCAAACCCTTGCCAAGGTTGTCACTAAAGACCGTTACCTCAACATCCTCTCTCACATGCCGCAAATGTAATAGCGTTTTAACTCCAATATAGTTGTCTATTACGAAAACGCTTTTCCGAGCAAGGCTATATATTCTGCTATAAGCCACATCAGCTTCAAGTGTCATCCCATCCATTATCAAGTATTCTTCCCCAAACGGAGAACTCTTGCCAAAACCTGCCATAAACTCTGAAAGCGTTGCTTGCGTGTTGGTGAGCCCTTCCTTTAGCTCACTAATCATTTTTGTATTGTCTCCAGTTTGTATTGCAAGCCTGGACATATTCTGTTGATCTGATAGAGCTCGTGATTCGAGCAATACGTCTTTCATTTGTTTGAACAAGCGTATAAGCGCGATGCTTTGTTGGGTTGCAAGCTCACCGCGCAAAACCGTCATAAGCATGTAGATACCCTGCTCAGTAAATGCATAAGGCAGATATCGTCTGCCGCCCCAACTTGAGGTCGATTTTTCCGACCTCAAGATTTCCCATTCTTCGTTGGTAAGCTGAAAGCGAAAATCCTCGGCAAATTTGTTCACGTTGTTCTTCACTTGCTCGTTAAACCTTTTGGTTGTATAGCCATAAATTGCAGCAAGCTCGAAATCAAGCATCACTTGTTGACCGCGAACAACATAAATTATGTCCCGAATGGTCTCAGCTGTGACAATTGAATCTGAAGCCATGAACTCTCCTATACATACCGAACAGCTCAACAGATTGTACTGATAAAAGTGATGTGGGCCGAAAAGATATAGCTACGTTTGTGGGACTGTTCATATCAAAAATACGAACATCTGTACTATACCATTTCGCAAGGCATTACGCTAGTCGTTACGCACTATTATCTTCATGAGTTGACCGTATGGCATCAGTGCTTCGCGGAGTCTTGGCTTACTCTGTCGAGACACCCGCCTTATCCCATGTTCAGCGGCAAACCACAAGTGACTCTTTGCCACGGAAGGCAATGCCGTATGAGAGGATATGCTCTGCCGAGAAGCCCCGCTCGATTAAGGTGGTTGCGTAGGCGCGCTCTTCTATCTGGGCAAGCGCTCGGGAAGCGGTGTCTTCAAGGGTTGACTCTCGACGAGGGTCAAAGACTTTGAACTCAATGATGATGGGGGTGTCTTTCACTTGGGCATCTTTGGTGGGAACAAGCATAATGTCATAGCGACCTCTACCGCTTTCTCGGTTGGATTCAACCGTATAGCGGCCTCGAAGACTTGCAAGAAGTCCTAACACCAGTCCGTGGTAGAAGCGCTCAGGTTCAGACTCTGCTGTGTGTGTAGCTCCATCAAAGGCAGACATACAGCTAATGGTGATGTCGTTGAGATAGTCTGTGGCATCCTCTTCGTTTCCTGTAAGAATAGAGTGAACAAAGCTGTCATAGCGTGCAGAGCCAGCGCGATAAAACCAGCGCTTGATGAGCTTTTCAAAACTCAAGCGAACCTCAAGGTTAGTAAGGCGCAACAAGCGAGGGTCGTCGAACTGCTCAGGCGCCTCTGCTGTGGTTGTAAGGTACCCTGAGGATAGAAGCAAACTCCAAGCAGCACTTGAGCTTGAGCCAAGCTCTGAGAAAATGATTTGTTCATCTATGACTTGAGAAACACATCCCCCGCTCAAAAGTATTTCGAAGTCCTTCTTTATGTCATCTTCTCCTGTGCGTACAACATCCGCAGCTAAAGCATTTCCACTGGTATTCATCCAGTGAGGTTCAAATTTCTTGGTGTCCAAATACTTCGTGATAGACCACGGATTGTAAATACCTTCTATGTCTCCAAAGCAAAAGCCGTCATACCACTCTTGTACTTTGTCTCGTTTTTCTTGCATACCAAACTCAACTAAGGCTGCATCTACTTCTTGTTGGGTAAAGCCAAAGGAGGTGGTGTACTTCTCAGCTGTTACTCCACACACGTTAAGATTGTTGAGGTCAGAAAAGATTGACTCTCGAGAAACACGG
The DNA here is from genome assembly GCA_017459605.1 of Atopobiaceae bacterium. Lineage (GTDB taxonomy): Bacteria > Actinomycetota > Coriobacteriia > Coriobacteriales > Atopobiaceae > RGIG4373. The sequence goes on along the minus strand of JAFUCQ010000083.1, from coordinate 12,462 downwards.
GTAATACCGGTCATGAGACCCCGTCCGAGTGAGGGATTAGTTTTGAAGGTGGAGTTCATGAAGCTTCTCATAAACGCTGCCATCTCATCCCAAAAGCCTCCGAGCCATGCTTCTTGCATGGGGGTGTCATATTCGTCGAGAAGAACGATGGGAGAAATCCCGTGGTGCTCAAGTAAGGCCTGAGTCAGCTGGTTGAGAACATCTGCAGCATGAGAGTTGTCCATACTGTCACTGACATGAGCAAAAAAGTCTTTGCGAGAATCAGATACATTTACAGATCTCTGAAGGTAGCTGTGTCTCACTACCTCATCAACAAGGAGTCTTTTGATACGCGTTAATGCGTCCTTATAGTTTTGTTCTTTTACTGCAGCAAAAGAGATAAAGATGACAGGGACGCTTCCTTGGACCTCGCGCAGCTTCAGATCTTGCCAGACAGCAAGGTCTGCAAAGAGCTCTTCTCCACGCTCAGCAAACTCAGTTGAGAAAAAGCAACGGACAGTATCTAGGAGCAAGGTTTTGCCGAAGCGGCGGGGACGACAAATGAGGGTGGACACATCTGCTGAGTTCCACCATTCAGCAATGAAGGCGGTTTTGTCTACGTAGAAGCAATCAATCTTGCGAAGCTCTTCAAACCCTTGTGCTCCGATGCTCACTGTGCGTGCCATGAGATGTACCCCCAGATATGTAGCCAGACCTGCTTGCAATCCATTCATTATTAGTGGGATTAACAACTGACAACCAGTATGTCGAGCATAACATATTGGAAAACAGCCACCCCATCAGGAGGTGGCTCGTATGGGAAAAAGCTGTGCGTTTGAAAAAGGGCACCTCGCATTGCTGCGAAGTGCCCTTTGGTTACGTGCCTAGGTACGAGACAAAACTAGCTGTAAGCTCCGTCTCTCTGTGCTTATACTACCCTACTCCTCGTTGCTCTTACGAAGCTTCAATACAGCAGCAATGATGAGGACGCCGCCGACGGCAAGGCCACCCATGAGTGCGAAGTTGGTAGCGTCGCCCGTCTTAGCGGTAGCGGTACGAGCAGTTGCAGTGGAAGCAGTGCGAACAGCGGTGTTGTACGCCGTGCTACCCGTGGTGGTGTTGTTAGCAGTGGGGGTGTTGGAAGGTGTTGGAGTTGTTGGGTTCTCAGGAGTGGTGGGCTTCTCGGGATTGGTGGGCTCTTCAGGTTCTTCGGGTGTAGTGTTCGCGAAGGTCAGCTTGTCAAGGTCAACCTCAACATTCTTGTTGTCGGCAACCCAAATCTCTGCCATGAGGCGAGAGTTAGGACCAACGGTACCCTGCTTAAACACGCGGATGAATACCTTGTAGACCGAAGTATCGTATGTGATACCTGCGTCATCGCCAGCAATCTCAGAAAGCTCAAACTGATAGAGACCGGGCTGTGTGAAGGTAATGTTTGCAAAGCTGACGTTACCCGCAGAGTCGTTAGTAGCCTCAAATCTCATGTCCTTGGCGTTATCAGACACACCAACAAGCTGGAACTTGAACTGGTCAGCCCTGGTGGCGGGAACACCGTCGAGCGTCTTCTTGACAGTGAGGCTAACAGGAGTTGCCACGGTCTTGCCCTCGGGGTGATTGTCGGTGAGGTTCTCGAAGGCCAAGACATCGTCGTCTGCCACAAGGGTGGCCTTGAAGCCCGTAGTACCGCTCACAGCCTCAACAATAACCTGAACCTCAGCGGTGTGGCCATCATAGGCAATGCCATCGCCAACAGCGGTGTTGTCTGCCCACTCTTCCTCGACAAAGTAGGTGTAGGTGCCAGCCTGCGTGAAGCGAAGCGCCTCGAAGGTCACGCTACCGTCGGCGGCGTTGGTTACTGTCTGGATGATGTTGCCATCAACATCGAGCAGGTTGAAGGTAAAGCGGCCCTCTTCAGGTGCTTGTCCGTCGAGCTGCTTGGTGGCGTGAAGAATAACATCGGTAAAGCCAGGAGCGTCTTCAAGCAGGATGTGGCGGTTCTCGTCGGTGACGACAAGAGCGCCGCCGCCGTTGACCTCGGTGGTCTCGAGGGTAACCTTGCCCTGCTCGTCAACCACAAAGATCATCTCGGTGGTTACCTGCTGGAAGCCTGCAGGTGAGACAACCTCAACCATGGTGTAGCGGCCAGGCTTCAAAGTGAGCTCGTGTGCCTCAGTGGTGGATGTCCAAGAATCAACGGTCTTGCCAGTGGAGTCGGTCACCCTAATGACTGCGCCTGCAATCTCGTTGGCGCCGAGGTCGGTCTTAGAGATGTAGATGGTTGGGTTAGGAGCATCCTCAAGCAGGAGGTGTGCGGGGTTATTCTCGTCAACCACAACACGGCCGCCGCCGTTAACCTCAACAGTTTCGAGCGTAACTTTGCCCTGCTCGTCAACAACAAAGATCATGTCGGTGGTTACCTGCTGGAAGCCCTCAGGTGCCACAACCTCTTGCATGACATAGCGACCCGGACGAAGCTTGAGGGTGTGAGCCTTGGTAGTGGAGACCCACGTCTCGCCAAAGCTTCCGTCCTCGCTTCTCACGGTAATGGTGGCGCCATCAAGCTCGGTTCCGCCGAGGTCGGTCTTGGAGATGGTGATTTCCTTGGGGCCAACATAGGTGTTTGTGAAGCCCACTCCACCCTCAGGACTGCTGACATATGCGGCGAGCTGGTTGGTTGCCTCGTCGAGAGCCACCGTCACGGTGACGTCGTAGCTGCGAGCATCATAGGTGTAGCCAATTTGGTTGCCCGGAATCTCGGTCACGGTGTAGGTGTGGGTGCCTGCCTCGGTGTAGGTAATTGCCGGGAAGATTACCTTACCATCTGCACCATTCGGAGCAGTAGCAATGATGGTGTCGCCCTCAGCGAGCTGGAAGCTGAACTCGCCAGCCTCGAGCTGCTTGTCGCCAGTGAGATACTTGGTTGCCTCAATAATGGCTTGTGTCTCGCCAGGCTGAAGCTTGGTGTTAGTAATGACAAGAGAATCAGCGCCGTTGTAGTCGATGTTTGCAACTTCGAGTCTGTTGTTGCGAACAACCGTTGTGACGCGGATTGCCTTGGGTGTTGTGTCATAGGAGACAGAAGCATCAGAGCCCATGACCTCGCTCACCATAAAGGTGTACTCACCCGGCAGGGTAAGGGTGATAGGAGCAAAGGTGAACTTGCCAGCTGCATCGTTTGCAACGGTCTGCTCAACACCGTGTCCGCTCAAAGTAACGCTGAACTGACCCTCGCTTATCTCACCGCCATTAAAGACCTTCTGGGCCTCAAGGTTAACGTTGGTCGTAAAGTGTCTGTCTTCCATGGTCACGCGACCACCCTCAACACCATCCTCAGTAACGGTGAACTCAATGCTCTCTGCGACGGCATAGCCAAACGGAGCAGTAATCTCCTCGAGGGTATAGGTGCCCGGCTGGAGCTGAACTCTGCGAACCTCATCGGTGGAGACCCAGCGCTCAACCTCAGTGCCGTTGGCATCCCTGATGACGAGAGTTGCGCCTGCAAGCTCGCTTGAGGTATCGACGGCATCGACCTTAGAAACCTCAACGGTTGGGATAGGTCTATCCTCAAGGATGAGGTGGTTGACATCATGAACGGTAACGCGGCCGCCGGTCACTTCCTCAGCGTTGGTGACGGTAACGGTACCGTCTTCTGCAACGGTAAAGTTAATGGTGGTCTCGACTGCGAGGAAGCCCTCGGGAGCGTTGACCTCTTGGAGGGTGTAGGTACCCGGCTGGAGCCTGAGTGTGTGAGGCTCGGTAGAAGAAGTCCAGGTCTCGACAAAGCCATTGTCGCTCGTCACGGTAATCTGTGCGCCTGCAACCTCAGGTGTGTTGGTGCCAAACTCAACCTTGGACACAACAACTTCTTTGGGCTCTTCGGGCTTCACGGTAACGGTGTTGGAAAGGTCCTCATACCTAAAGTCGTTGCCAACCTTAATCTGATAAGAAGCGGTGTTGGGAACGCCATCGTGAGTCTCGTTAGAGAGAACTGGATCGTTGACATTGATGGCTGTGTAGCTCAGGTCGTCGAGGGTCAGACCGTCCTTAATCTTGGCCTCGAAGGTGACCTTGACCCAGTGGCCGCGATAGTCGGTGGCGTCGTTAATCTCGACGGTGAGCGTATCGTTGTTAGGACCGCCAATCTCGACATCACAGACAACGTCTAAGCCAGACTGCGTCACTGAGACATTGGCATTGCCAGGAATGGGTGTGTTGTTGATGTCGTTGAACGGCTTGTGATCAACGTTCTCGCCAAGGTCTACCACGCTGACCGTGGAGGAGTCACTCACGAACTGAAGCTGACTATCAAGAACGTCAGTGATAACTGCTGCATCTGCATCATTGGTGATGTAGGCAAGGACATCATAGGTGAAGACCTCATCGAGCTGGATGTCTTTGTGGACAGCCTTGTTGACGAACTTCTCAATCTCTGGGGTGTCAGGCTGAAGCCTGTTGGTGAAGCTCCAGGTGTTGCCGTTAACGGTCGCATCGCCGTCTTGTAGAGCGTCGATACCCTCCACGGACATCTCAACAACGGTGTAGATGACGTTACTGAGCCTGGGCTGAGCGGTGAAGGTCACGGTGCCAGCTGCAGAGAGGGTCTTGGTCTCAATCAAGGTGTTACCGTTCATGAGTGCGAAGGTTACCTTAGCGCCTGCGGGCCACTCAATGCTTTGGTCTGCGGCATTCATCCACTGCTTGGTTGCCTCAAGCTGGATGGTTGTGGGCTCAACGGTAACGGTGTTGGTCTCAAGCTCAAAGTCGCCGTTGTTTTGGGTGGACATGGTGAGCTGTGCCTCGTTGGGAATACCGTCGTGGGTCGTATCGATGAGGACGAGACCGTTGTCGGAGATGTTTGCCCAGTTGCTGTCGTCAACTGCAGTGCCGGAGCTGGCCTTCTCGGCAAGCTTGGCAACGACAGCCTGGCGACCAGCCTCGGAAATCTGTGCGTTGAAGGTGACCTTGACCCACTGGCCACGAAGCGGCGTGATGCCTGCCTCGTCGAATGCCACGGAAAGCTGGCCGTTGGCAGCGCTGGCGGTGAAGCCAGTCGTGACCTCGGTGCCGGCTCCTGCGACGGTGGTCTCGTGATCGTTGGTTGTGCCCATGGCGAAGACCTTCACGTTGCCGTCGCCAGCGAACTCGAGCACGCTGTTGAGTGTGTCGGTGAACTCAGCTGCCGTGGCGTCGTTGGTCACATAGCCCATGATCTCGTACTCGAAGACCTGGTCGAAGTTGTCGAAATCGTAGGTCACGTCGTTGTTGACGTACTTCTCAACCTCGGGACCTTCGCCCTCGGTGTTGACGACCACGTTGCCGTCAATACGGCTGATGTAGCCAGGCACCTGAACCTCGGCGAGCCTATAGGTGACACCGGAGAGCTTGGGCAGCTCCTTGGAGGTGCCGCTCGGGGCGGCAGCCGTCAGCGTGATGGTGTCGACGGTCCTGGTGCCATTGAGCACGTTGACCTTGACCTCGCTCACACCCGCGGGCCACTGGGCATCGGTGCCGTCGGCGTTTTTCCACTGCTTGGTGGCAGAAACCTTCACGGTCTCAGCATCATGGGTGACAGTGTTGGACTCAGACGTGTACTTCCAGTCGTTGCCCACCTCAATCGTGTAGGAGGCGGTGTTGGCTGTGCCGTCGTGGGTGGCGATGTCGGAAATGACCGAACCGTTGTCGGAGACGTCCTGGGAGTCGGCCACCTGGGCCGCGTTGATGGCAGCCTGGGTGTACTTGGCATCGAAGGTCACCTGAATCCACTGACCACGATAAGCGGTAGCGTCGGCGATGGTGACGGTGAGGGTCTGGCCGTTAATCGTGACGTCGGCGCCCTCGACGGCGGTGCCTTCGGTAGCCACGGTGCCGTTGGCTTCGTGGTCGTTGGTTGCCTGAGCAGCGACCTTCACGTCGGTCTCAGCCGAGACGAACTCGAGGGAGTTCACCAGCGTGTCCATGATCTCGACCTTGTCAGCGTCGTTGGTTACATACGCCATGATGTCGTAGGTAAAGGTCTTGTCGAACTCAACCAAGTGCGCGTCGACGTCCTTGTTGATGTACTTCTCAATCTGGGGCTCTTCAGGCTTGACGGTGACGGTGTTGGACTCGTCCTCGTATTTACCTTCGTTGCCAACCTCGATCTCGTAGGACGCGGTGTTGGGCACACCCTCGTGGGTTTCGTCGGAGATGACAGGAGCGTTCTTCTCCACCTTGGCAAACTGCAGGTCGTCGATGGTCTTGCCATCGGCAATCTTGGCTTGGAAGGTGACTTTGACCCAGTGGCCGCGCAGCGGAGTGACATACTGCTCGTCGGCAGCGTTCACAACACCCTCGGCAGGAGCCTGGGCGGCCTCGAGTTTGTTGGCGATAGTGACGGTCAGGACCTGACCGTCAATGCTCACCTCACCACCTTCAACTCCAGTACCCTCGCCAGCCACGGAGCCGTTAGGCATATGGTCAACGGTTGTACCTAGGTCGACCACGTCGACGTCGGCGGAGGTGCCCACGAACTGCAGGTCGGTATTGAGCGTGTCAGTAATGGTCACCTTATCAGCGTCTTTGGTCACGTAGGCCAGGACGTCGTAGGTAAACACCTCGTCAAGCGCGATGTTGGAGTGGACGTTCTTGTTGACGTACTTCTCAATCTCGGGCTCGCCAGGCTCAACGTCCTTCTTGTTAGTGAAGGTATAGGTGGTGATGCCTGTAGCGTCATCGGTCTCGACAACCGGCTCGCCAACCTCGGTGTAGCCAGGGATGGCTACTTCTACAGCAGAGTAGGTGACGTTCTCGAGCTTAGGCAGTTCCTTGGAGGTCTCGGTCGTAGCCTTGTTGTTCTCGCCCTTGGTAATGGTAAGGGTATCGACAGGCTCTTCAGAGTTCGAGGCGAACACGTTAACCGTCACAGACTGAACATCTGTTGGCCAATCGGCAACTGCGCTGTTCTCGTCGAGCCAGGTCTTGGTGGCCTCGACCTTGGTGGTCTTAGGCTCGACAGTAACGGTGTTGGTATCGTGATCGGAGGTTCCCTCGTTGCCTACGTATACCTTGTAAGAGGCCTTATTCAAAAGACCAGCATGCTCGGCATCACCGTCAACGACAGAGCCGTTATCCACGACTTTCTCCCAGTTAAGACCCGTGTCAGTTGCATCGTCGCCAGAAGCAATCTTCTCCGCAACAGCGTCATACGCGTCCTGGTTGATGACAGCCTTAAAGCTCATCTTGACCCAGAAAGATTTGTTGGTTTCGTCTTCGAGCTCGTTGCCGCGAACATCGTTTAGGAACGCCTCGTCCAGCTCGAGTGTGACGGTCTTGCCGTCCTCTGACACCGTGACCGGGCAGCCAGTGCGGGTGTTCGTCCTGACAGCCTCTGCGTTGCGAATGCCCGCGCTAGAGACGGTACCGTTGACCTTGTGGTCGTTGTCCTTGTAAACGATAACCTGCGAAAGTACCTTAGCCGGATTGGCGTCAACGAAGTCGAGCTGCGCGGTGAGTGTATCAGTAAGCACTACCTTGGTGGCACCCTCGGGCACGAAGCCCATCACTGAGAACTCAAAGGGTTCATCGAACGTCTCGAGCTCGGCATGAACAACGTTCTCCACATACTTCTCTACCTGCGGGGTCTCGTTGGTAGCCACGAATTTGTCGACATCCTCCTCGTCGACCTTTGCAGTCGTCTTGAGGATGCTGACAACATAGTCAGTGCCGTCAACTGTCGCCACACCAGAAGTCTTGGCATCGTTGTATTTGACATCGACATCGTTGATCTTGATCTCGCGAGCAACATAGGTGACGCCCTTCAGGAGAGGAAGGTCCTTGACCATATCGATAGCCTTGTCGGAGTTCAACTTGACAGTGAGAGCCTTGGCGCCTTCAGGGTAGCCGCCCTTTGCATCCTTGCTCACGACCTTGCCATTGGCATCAACCATGACAGCCTCTTCGGCGCCGTCTTTCTGGGCAAACACGCCAAAGGTGACCGTGGTGCCCTCGGGCCACATGGAGCTGCCAGCATCATTCCACTTCTTCTCCACCTGGAGCTGGGTGGTCTCTGGCTTCACGGTGACGGTGTTGGTCTTATGGGTCGACGTGCTGTCGTTGCCAAACTTAACCGTGTACTCGGCCTGGTTCTTGATGCCCTCGTGCGATTCGTCTGACTTCACGGGCCAGTTGGCCATGGGCGCATCGCTGTCCTCGGCGGGGTCTGCAGTGCGTTCTGCGACGTAAGCATCATAGGCTGCCTGGTCGAAAGGCAGGCCCTCATAACCAGTAATATCATTCGTGTCTACAACGATATACGCAAAGGTTTCATTAAAGTCGCGAGCAATGATGTTTTGCGGATCGTGGTCTGCAACCTTCCACGTGCTCAGGTCGCTCGAGGAATAATAGGTGTCGCCGATCTTTACGACATACGGCCCATTTGCGCCGTTGTAGACAAAGAGCCTCGTTGCCTCGATGGTGGACTTCACGTAGTCGAGCTCGGTGATCGCCGCATCCTCGGACCCGCTTGAGTCGGCCTCGGGCATAGGTTCGCCCTGCTTGTTGTCGGTCTTGGTGGCCCAGCCCTTGGCTTTCAGCGTATCGAGGTCACGGAACTGGTCCTTGATGCGGGCGTTGAAGGTAACCTGCACCCACTTGCCCTGCACCTTGGCCAGCGGCGCCTCTTTCACGATGGTGACGGTCAGGGTCTGGCCGTTAATCGTAGGCTCCTGGTAGGCAACGTCGATGGTCTCGACAACGGCGCCATCCTTGACAGAGGCCTTGTGATCGTTGTCGGCCTTGACGACTATGGACTGGATAGCCTTCAGCGGATCGGTGGTGGCATTGCCCTCTGCATCAGCGAACTCGAGAGCCTCGACCAGCGTGTCGCTGATGGTGAATTCGGTAGCGCCTGCAGGAACGTATGCCATGATGTCGTAGGTAAACTCCTGGTCGAAGTTCACGATGTCAGAATGTACGTCCTTGTTAACGTACTTCTCAACCTCGGGCTTTTCGGTGCCTTCGTTGACAATCTTCTGGGAGAAGTTGAAGTTCACGCTGTAGGTGCCCACTGTGGCAATTTCGTTGCCATCGATGTCGGTGTAGGTAACGGGCTGGCCCTTCTCAGGAGCAGATTCCGTGGCGGTCAGCGTCACCGCGCCATCAGCCGGAATCACGAAGGTCTGCTTTTCGTTGTTCACATACTCCTCAACGACCAGATTCCAGTCATTGAGGCTTGCAGCACTCGAGTCGTTTACTGTTGCTGCATAGATGGCTCTCAGGTCTTCGTCCTTGGAGGGGTCATAGGACTCATTCCCCACCGTAACGGTAAAGAGACCCTTGGTGTTGCCCTGATCAGTGACTACCGCAAGAGGAAGACCAATCTTTGCCTTCCAGGCCTCGGACTCATACCACTCCGTGCCCTCGTTGGGCGTATCGGCCGTTCCATCGAGCTCAACTTCACCAAGCTCGGCACGTTCACCGTTACCGAAGTCGGCAAAGAACTTCAATGTGACAGGCTCTTCGTTACGGTTTTCGGCCCACGTTTTTTCCAGTTCGAAGTCGGCAGATGCACGGTAGGTATCGGCTGCACGGCCGAAGATGACCGTACCATTGGCTGCGATACCGCCGCCATCGACAGCACTGTTGCCGCTGATGAAGACGCCGCCGTCTGCCGAGCAGCCCTGCGTAGTGTTCACCAGGCCAAGTTTGCCGCTATAAGAAGTCTTGGGATCGATAGCAGAGCCCGTATCCTCGGTCACGAAGTCGTTACCCGTACCAAGGTCGATAACGTTAAGACCGTTGCCAACACCGCCGCGGGGCTTGGTGATGAAGACATCCTTACCTTCCTGGTCCTTCGTGTTGCCAGCAACGATAACCGAGGTGTTGCCTTCACCGAGCGCAAAGGTGGCGTTGCCGCCAAGCGGGCACAGCCACACGCCGCCGCCATTGCCCTGATCGCCCCAGAAGCCGCCAACGTAGCCAAGGTCGCCCGAGCCTTCGGTCGAGCGCAGTTCGTTGGAGAAATTGCAGTCATCGCTTTCCTGCGGACCACGCGAAGCGGCAGCCAGGTTCGTTGCATTGTGCGCATGATTCTTGGTAATACAGCCCGTATCAACGTAGAGCTGGTACATGCGGCCGGCGTCGCCTTCAACGTAAATGCCGCCGCCTAAGGTGCGACTGTTGTTGTTGGTGATTGCACCGCCGTAGAGCGACACGTGGTTGGAAGCAACCTCGATGCCGCCGCCACGGTGTACCGCCACGTTGCTATCGATTGTGCCGCTGCGCAGAATGAAGGTTGCGCCGCTGGCGACCACGCGCGCGTTGCTCGGGTCGTTGCCGTTCATGGAGGCAAAGACCTCTTCGCTCACAAACACGCCGCCGCCCTTATGCCACGAGAAGTTGTCCTTGATCCTCACGGCATCGTTTTCGCCGTTTTCCTCGCCCATTTCCACAGCAGCACCGTTGTAGACGGTCATGCCGCCGCCGTGGTGCACGCCAAAGTTGCTGTCGATAGCGCCACCAGTGAAATGCAGCTTGGATACGGACACGTCGTCTTTCTTAGTATTGTCGTCGGCATTGCTCGAGCCCTGCACCAGCACGCCACCCGTATCGCCGCGATTGCCAGCGATAGAGCCGCCGGTAATGGAGCCCGTGCTGCCTTCGGTAAGAATCACGCCACCGGCGGTTTCGGTCTTAGTCCAGTCGTGCATGGCGCCCATGTAGGAGAAGTTGCCCGATTCGTCTTCCTTGCCGATGGAGTGGGCCGGTTTGTTATACATGCTGTTGTCGGCATGGTAGCCCACCGAGTTGCCCTTGATGGAGCCGCCATCCATGTTGAACGTGCCGCCCTTGACCACTACCGGAGCCGCGTAGGACACGTTGTTAGCGGTCACGAAACCGGAGAGCTCAGCGTTGCCCGTGATGTTGAGCGTGCCGCCGTCAACTTGGGCGAAGTAGCCCTTCTCGGCCTGCGCCTTGCCGCTGAACTGCTCGGCGGAAATCGGGTCGCCGCACTGGGTGTCGGGGGTGCAGCCGATTCCCGATCCCTCGGCAGCTGCCGCAGCTTCGTTGGCAGCCTGCTCGGAATCGAACTCCCGATCGATGCCTTCTACCGTCCAGTACGCTTCCTGCACGAAGTAGTGGGACATGCCATTGCCCAGCTGGTTATCCTTGCGGAGATTAGAGCCGATGACGATGGGGTTGCCCTCAACGAAATGCTTGGCATTCGCAGAGTTGTACGGGAAGATGAACTTCTCGATGACGTCATCACCACCGCCCATCAGGAACTTCATATTAATCCACGTATCGTCGAACTGAACCTTGAGGTAACCTGTGTCTGTCGGAGAGATGAGCTTAACCGGGTCGAAGTGAGCACCAGTCGGGCGACCAATCGACTTGCCATTGGAAGCCACAAGATAGGCAGCTCCATACTGATCGTTATCGGGATTAGTTACGACGAAACCATAGTCATCTGGGTTCACGCCATCCTTGAACTTGAAGGTGCCGTCTCCCTGCTTGACGAGCACGTTACCTTCGGAGGTAACTACCACGGAATCGCCGCTAATCTTGCTAACCCATCGGCCGTTGTCGTCCACGCCGCTAAAGCCAAGTACAACGCGGTCAAACTCATGGTTCTTGAACTGGTCCTTCACCTCGGTCAGATAGTCCCGGTACTGCTTGGTAACGGCCAGGGGACCGCTTGGACACGTTGCCGTCTTGCCAGAAAGCTTGACCTTGTCGCCGATGGTCAGCTCGCCCTTTACGGTGAACATCGAGTCGAGGGTCGTGGCCGACTTGTCGCGATAGATGGTGTTGCTGCCCACTATCGTGATGTTCTTCCCAGCCGGAATCTCGATTGTGGTTCCGTCGTAGACAATCGTCGCGTCGGGGTCGAGCGTAATCCTGCAATCACCGCTCGCACCTTCAACTGCTTCTCGCAGCTGGTCCCAAGTTTTGATTCCATTAACTTCATCTGCAACTGCTGATCGGGAGATACCACTTAATGCAAACACTCCCAACGCAGTCACAAGCACCGTGAACAGAAGGAGTGGCACGCGCCACTTCTGAGTTCGCCTGTCTTTCATATGCTTTCCTTTCATTTCACTGGTCTATTTCAATGCTTTTGCATATATCGCCGTTTGTAGTGCTATTCGAGTCGGGGTGGAAAATCCAAAGGACCTTCTCGTTCTGGAGGAGCCTTGCAGCTTGGAGGGGACTCATGCGGCAGAACTATGCGCACATCACTACATAACAAGCGTTTCGTGGGTGCTGTCCGTATGCCAAGCATAGGAATTGCGCCGCGTATAACGCGCATGCCATGAATACTCATATCCTCACCCTGCCCTCTCTGCTGCTGCGGTCTAACCGCCTTGCCCTACTTGGCCCCTGCAGCTTTTGGCCAATTCTTAAGGAAACGCTGATTAATTCGCTAACCACTCCTTCGATTCGCTATCGACCTGCTGCACAGACCTTCTTTTGACGTCGAGGGCTGTGTCACCCCCGATTCCC
>JAFUCQ010000082.1 GCA_017459605.1 Atopobiaceae bacterium | reverse complement strand
CGAGCAGGTCATCTTATGTGAGCGCGGAATTAGAAGCTACGAGACCCGGACGCGTAACACCTTTGATCTGTCAGCCGTGCCAGTATTACACCGCCTCACCCACCTACCTATTGTGGCAGACCCCAGCCACGCTGCAGGCTATACCCGCTATGTGAGTGAGATGGCATACGCAGGCGTTGCCGCAGGTGCAGATGGTCTCGAGATTGAGGTTCACGACAACCCCAGCGTAGCGTGGTCAGACGGTGGACAAGCTCTCACGCCAGCTATGTTTGAGCGAGCCATGAAAAAGATTCAAGCGATACGTGCCATTGTTGAGCACAACGATGACGAGGACTAACCATCATCCAACGAAGGTAGCAACATGAACAAGCAAGCAACAACACAAAACGTGAGTGTTCCGTGGGAGCGCCCGGCTGATGCAAGCTACGTGCCCGGACGTGTCGGCGTTGTGGGGCTCGGCCTCATTGGAGGCTCGTTTGCCAAAGCTTTTGCAGCGGCCGGCAACAAAGCCTATGCTTGCAATCGCAGCGCTTCTACCATACAGCTTGCTCTCGTTGAGACCATCGCTGGTGTCCTCGACGAGCAAACCATCCCCAGCTGCGAGCTCATCATCTTATCCTTGTATCCCGAAGCAAATGTTGCCTGGTTAGAGCGCCACGCAGAGCTTATCTCGCCAGGTGCCATCGTCATAGATACAGCTGGTACTAAGCGCGGCATTTGTGATCGGTGTTTTGAGCTGGCTGGCGTCCATCCGTTCCAGTTTTGTGGTGGACACCCCATGGCAGGAACTCACCACTCAGGCTTTGGGCATGCAACAGCAGATCTTTTCTCTGGTGCACCCATGGTGCTCGTTCCGCCACCTTTGACCGACATCGAGCGCCTCGTGTTGCTCGACCGCATAAAAACACTCCTTGCACCATGCAAGTTTGGCAGCTATTCACAAACCACGGCCAACAACCATGACCGCATCATTGCCTTTAGCTCACAACTTGCTCATGTTGTCTCAAATGCCTATATCAAAAGTCCAACGCGAAGCGACCATCAGGGTTTCTCAGCAGGGTCGTATCGCGATTTAACCCGCGTGGCAAAACTCAATCCCCAGATGTGGACTGAGCTTTTCTTGGACAACGCAGACAATCTCATCTTTGAAATTGACCAGATCATCGCTGAATTGACGCAGTACCGAGAAGCACTTGCAGAAGGCGATGCTCAAACACTCTGCGAGCTTCTTGCCGAGGGTGATCGCTTAAAACGAGAGGACATGCAACGTGAGAACCATATCAGTTGATTTAGGGCCGCAGAGCTATGACCTCATAGTTGGACAGGGACTCCTCGATGAGTTGGGCACACGTTGTGCAGAGCTTTGTCGGGGCACAAAAGCCTTCATTATCTGTGACTCAAACACCGGACCACTCTATCGAGCGCGCGCAGAACAATCGCTCACCAAAGCAGGATTCGAGGCTCATTCCTTTGAGTTTTTAGCTGGTGAGCCTTCCAAAAACGCTCAGGTCTGGCTGGCATGTTTAGAGCTCATGGCAGAGCTTGGCATGACCCGAGACGATCTTGTCGTTGCCCTTGGCGGAGGCGTGGTGGGAGACGTAGCTGGCTTTGTTGCCGCAAGCTACATGCGAGGCTGTGCCTTAGTGCAAGTACCCACGTCACTTTTGGCAATGGTTGACTCGTCGGTTGGGGGCAAAACAGCCATCGACCTTCACGCAGGGAAAAATCTTGTTGGCGCGTTTTGGCAACCCAAGCTGGTGCTTGCAGACATTGAACTTTTACAAAGTGTCGAGCGCGAACTGTTACACGACAGCTGTGGCGAGATTGTCAAGCACGCCATACTTGCTGACCCTGCGTTGTTCTGTGAACTTGAAGGGCGCCCCCTCATTGGCGAGACCCTCGATCTTGCTTGGCTTGAGGAAGTCGTTGCGCTCAACATGCAGATTAAGCGAGATGTCGTAGAGGCTGACGAGAAGGAACTTGGTCTTCGCCAGACGCTCAACTTAGGACATACGATAGGACACGCCATTGAGGCAGCCTACCATTTTGAGCAAGGACACGGCAGCTGTGTAGCACTTGGGATGTGCTGGATTGCTCGGTCGTGCGCGGCTCAGGGCTTGTGTACTTATGAGCTGGCATCTCGTATTGAGATGGTATGTGAGATACAAGGGCTTCCCACTCGTACAGATATTTCTGCAGAAGAGGTCATTAAGCGCAGCTATCTTGACAAAAAGCGCCATGCAAACCACATCAATGTGGTAGTTATCCGAGATATTGGACAGGTTGAGGTTGTCCCCATGGAGCTCGACGACTATGCCCAATTTGTGCGTCGTGGCGAAGCTGATACTTTCTCGTATGACCAGTTTCAGCACAGCGGCCAGGCGGGAACTCTCTCATCATGATAGTGCGCATTACTCCTGCTCGCCTTTCTGGCACCATTACAGCACCAAGCTCAAAGTCTGTGGCGCACCGAGCGCTCATTTGCGCGGCCCTTGCAGATGGCATAAGTACGCTCATCCTCGACTCGAGCAACGACGACATCGAGGCCACCATTTCCTGCCTTGAAGCCCTCGGCGCTCGCATTGTTCGCAATCACACCACGCTGACTGTCCACCCCATTGAGCACGGGGCCTTTCCTGATGATATGTGTGTCCTCGACTGCGCAGAATCGGGATCGACCCTTCGCTTCATGATGGGAGTTGTGGCAGCTCTTGGTAGGCATGCAGAGTTTCGAGGACGGGGTCGCTTAGGCAAGCGACCAATCGATGCTTTTGCGCAAGAACTCAGCTCACATGGTGTGAAATTTGATGTAACGAATGGGCTTCCTTTCCGCATGGAAGGAAAGCTTTCAGGGGGAACATTTTGTCTTCCAGGAAATCTCTCAAGCCAGTTTGCCACCGCTTTGCTCTTGGCATCTCCACTTATAGATGACAGGTTTGAGCTGTGGGTGAAAGAACCCGTGGAATCGCTTCCCTACATCGAGATGACCTGCGCATGCATGTCTGATTTTTCAGTCCCAAGCACAACTGAGACCATGACACAAGATGATACCAGCTATCGCGTGTGGCACAGCTCGAACGGCACGCGGTATGCCAAGCAGACCAACTACATCATCGAGGGCGACTGGTCTGGTGCTGCGTTTTGGCTCTGCGCGGCAGCCTTGGGCTCTGTGAGTTTGGACTACATGGGTGCACAAAGCCCAACATCACGCACGATTGAGGTCAGCGGACTCAAGCTCAAGAGCACGCAAGGAGACCGTGCGGTTATCGATATCCTGCAGCGCTTTGGAGCAGAGATTACCGAGACAAGCACCGGTGTTGCCGTACGAACAAACAAACTCGAAGGCTGCACCATTGATGCCTCGCACATCCCCGACCTTATCATGCCGCTTGCTGCCGTGGCAGCTGTCTCACACGGCACCACTCGTATATCTCATTGCGGACGCTTGCGCCTCAAAGAATCAGATCGCCTCCAAGCTATCGTCACCACACTCAGCCGACTTGGTGCATCGGTGACAATTGAGGGTGACGACCTTGTTTTTCAGGGAGTCGAGCAGCTTAGCGGCGCCACACTCGACTGTATGGGAGACCATCGCGTAGCCATGCTGGGAGCACTCGCTGCCATTCGTGCAACAGGCGACGTTGAGCTCGACGGGGCTGAAGTTGTCTCCAAGTCCTATCCAGCATTTTTTGAGGACTATGCACAACTTGGTGGCACTGTGCATGTCATAGAGGAGAACAACCATGGCATCTAACTTTGGTAATAGCCTTCGCGTGAGCATCTTTGGACAGTCGCACTCGCCTGCCGTGGGCTGCGTCATTGAGGGTCTCCCAGCAGGTTTTGCTATCGATTTTGATGAGCTTGCAAGCTTTATGGCTCGTCGTGCAGGAGGACAAGGTCGCTGGACAACCCCTCGAAAAGAGACTGACGCCGTACGCGTGCTGTCAGGACTCAATCATGACAATATGACCTGTGGCGCTCCGCTCGCCCTCATGATTGAGAGCTCAAACACGCGTCCTCAAGACTACGACAATCTCAAGCACATCCCTCGTCCAGGTCACGCTGACTGGGTGGCTCATGAAAAATGGAACGGCCATCAAGACGGCTCAGGAGGAGGTCACTTTTCTGGTCGTCTCACCGCACCGGTGTGTGCCGCTGGAGGCATTGCCAAGCAGCTTTTGGCATCGCGCGGTGTTGCCATTGCAGCACATCTCGCAGAAGTAGCAGGTATTGCAGATGAGGCCTTTTGCGCACGCGAACTCGACGATGCCTCACAAGCCCAGCTTGCCCAGCAGATTGAAACCATGGCTGCAATGGGTGGTTTTCCCACCCTTGATGATGAGGTCGCCTCTGCCATGCTGAGCGCCATAGAACAGGCTGCCAAGGAGGGTGACTCTGTTGGCGGCATTGTTGAGTGCGTTTCCACTGGGCTTCCCGCAGGCATTGGCGGGCCCATGTTTGACGGCATCGAGTCGCTCATTGCCCGCATTGCTTTTGGCATTGGTGCTGTCAAAGGCATCGAGTTTGGCGCGGGTTTCTCGGCTGCTCGCATGCGCGGTAGCGAAGATAATGACCCCTATCAGGTACAAGATGGCCGCATATCTCTGGCAAAGAATGACTGTGGAGGAAATCTTGGCGGCATTTCAACGGCAACACCTGTTGTCTTTCGTCTCGCCATTAAGCCAACCTCATCTATTTCTATTCCCCAGCAATCGGTCGACCTTGCCACAGCCGAGCAGGCAGAGCTGGTTGTGCGTGGACGCCACGACCCCTGCATAGCACCGCGCGCTGTGCCCGTTGCAGAAGCCATCATGGCTCTTGGTCTGCTCGACGCATGGCTCAGTTTTCCTGCGCAAGACCACGGATTCTAACAGGCTGAGCAAGGCCTGCGCCTCTAACAAGCCCCTGAACACCTACGGAAAGGAGTAACGCATGTCTGATTTGGACAGCTATCGAGTTGACATTGACCGCATCGACAACGCTATTGTCGAGCTTTTCAAAGAGCGAATGTCAGTGAGCGAAAAGATTGGCGAATACAAACGTGCCAATGGCCTTCCTGTTCTTGATCGTGAGCGTGAGCGACAGAAGCTTTTTGAGGTCTCACAGCACTTTGACGATGATCTCAAAAACGCAGGCACGCAGCTCTTTTCCCTGCTCATGGAGGCATCGCGTGCACACCAACACGCCACCAGTAAAACGCTGAGCTCCACGCTTGAACTCATAGATGCCACGCGTTCTGCCACCGCAGAGTTCTTTCCTCAACAGGCCTTTGTTGCCTGCCAAGGAGTCGAAGGCGCATATTCTCAAATTGCCGCTGAGCGTCTCTTCAAGCACCCCAACATTATCTACTTTGAAAGTTGGGATGCTGTTTTCAAGGCGATTGACGAGCAGATGTGTCGCTATGGGGTTATTCCGCTGGAAAACTCAAGCGCGGGTACGGTCAATGCGGTGTATGACCTCATGATGAACTATGATTTTAATATCGTGAGAACGCTTCGCCTCAAAGTTGACCATTCGCTGCTTACCCGAGGCCAAACGGATATCGACAAGCTCGCTATTGTTTATAGCCATCCTCAGGCCATCGAGCAGTGCAGTGAGTTTTTGGCAGCACATCCCCAGCTCAGGGTACACATTTGTGACAATACCGCAGTTGCTGCAAAGCGGGTGGCAGAAAGCGAACGTGACGATGTTTGCGCTTTGTCGAGCCGCTCATGCGCAGAAATCTACGGACTCACTACACTTGCGCAAAGCGTGCAAAACAACTCCAACAACTACACGCGTTTTGCCTGCATTTCCAAAGAGCCTGAGATCTATCCTGGTGCCGACAGAACCTCACTCATGATGATTGTCTCGCACGAGCCGGGAAGCCTTTATAAGGTTTTGTCGCTTTTTCACAGTCTTGAGATTAACCTCGTTAAGCTTGAGAGCCGGCCCATTCCCGAGCGCGATTTTGAGTTCATGTTTTACTTTGACCTTGAGTGCCCCGTTGCATCACCGGAATTTCGCACGCTCCTCAATTCGCTCGACGAGGTGTGCGAGCAGTACCGCTATCTTGGAAGCTATCAGGAGCTTGTATGAGCACGTTAACACCACAGTCTGCGCCAGACGGCACAGGAAAAACCGCAGGGCAGTTCGCGCCAGACGGCACAGGAAAAACCGCAGGGCAGCCTGTAGCTCAGTCTGCGCCAGAACCAGAGCACGACAGCCGCTTTGGGCTGATTGGCAGAAAGCTCGGTCATTCGTGGTCGCCCATTATCCATGCGCAACTTGGAACTCATCCGTACCACTTGATTGAGCTTGAGCCCAACGACGTCGAATCCTTTTTGCGCCAAGGCAGCTGGCAAGGACTCAACGTAACTATCCCCTACAAACGAGTTGCTGTTGAATGCGCCACTGTTGTGAGTGAGCGCGTCAAGCGACTGGGAGCTGCCAACACCCTCACCAAAGACAGTTCAGGCACCATATATGCCGACAACACCGATGTCATCGGCTTTAGCTACATGCTTGAGCGCTTCTCAAAAAGACACTTTGGGGCATCAGCTGCTGAGGTTTTTGCAGCATCCAAGCTTGTTGTACTAGGCAGTGGTGGTGGCTCGACAGCCGTTGTGGCTGCGCTTGAAGAGATTCCCAATAGCTCAGTGGTGGTCATTTCTCGCTCAGGCGACAACAACTACGACAACCTTTGCGAACGCCATGCCGACGCTTCCCTTATCGTCAATACAACGCCAGTTGGAATGTATCCCGCCTGTCCACAAAGCCCTTTGTCAGACGAGCAACTCGACTGCTTTACGCAGCTCAAGGCTGTTATCGATATCGTGTACAACCCACTTCATACCGGACTTGTGCAGGCAGCAGAAGCCCGCTCGATTCCTGCCGAGACAGGACTTGTCATGCTTGTTGCCCAAGCCCATGCCGCGTCTGAACGCTTTCAGGACACCACGCTCGACACTGCGCTCATTGAGCAAATTGAGTCGAATCTGCTCAATCGCATGACCAATATCGTTTTAATTGGCATGCCGGGGATAGGAAAAACCGGAACGGGTCGGCGGCTTGCTCACCTTCTGGGACGCCCCTTTGTTGACATGGATGATGCCATCACCATTGAATACGGACGCTCCCCCTCGCAAATCATTACCGAAGATGGGGTCGAGGCGTTTCGTGCACTCGAGACGAAAGTGACAGCAGACTACGCATCTCGGCAAGGACTCATCATTTCTTGTGGCGGCGGCGTTGTCACTCGAGCAGAAAACTACGCTCCTTTGCATCAAAATGGAATAATCATCATGCTCGACCGACCAATTGAGCAGCTTACAACAACGGGGCGTCCCCTATCACAGCAGCTCGGGGTCCAAAAACTCGCTGAAGAGCGTATGCCGCTCTACCATGCGTGGGCAGACCACATCTTGAGCTGCACGGGAACTCCCCAAGGCGATGCCGAGCTGCTCAAAGACATGCTGGGGCTCTAGTCGAGCTGTGTCTGGACGGTGAGCTGGAGCTGGGCGCTCAATGGGCGCTCGCTGGGCGTCGCTGGACTGTCGATAGGCGCTCGCTGGGCGTCACTGGACTGTCGATAGGCGCTCGCTGGGCGTCACTGGACTGTCGCTGGGTGCTCGCGGGTATTCACACGGCTCCTGTTTTAAGCACGCACGCCTTGTCTTGTCGCCTGCACAACGCTCCACGCACGACACTTAACCTGCACTCGGCGCTGTTCAGAGATAAATAGACTACGTCTACCTAATACTGGGGTTCACCTTACGCATCGAGCCCCATACTTGTGACCTCGAGAGTACATGATTGGTGACGAAGGGTTTCTTATCGATGATGGCGGCAGAGACAGCACGACGTGTATTTGAGGCTGTTGGTGGCAAAGACAATATCGTAAGCAATACCATCTGTATGACGAGATTGCGCCTTGAGCTTGCAAACATTGCAAGTATTGATAAGTCGTCACTCCTTGAGATTCACGGGGTTTTAGGCTGTGTCCCCAAAGAGAATAACCAGATTGAGATTGTCTTTGGTCCAGCCATGATTGAGCGCATCTACACCGAGTTTATCGCCCTCTCAGAAAAAGGAGAGAGTCTTCCTCCTTCGCGAAAGCTCACACAACCAAAGCCAACCCTTGAGCAAGCCCGTGCTGCAAGCCATGCCATACGTCATCGCTCTGAACCTTCGGTCAGCACTCCTACAAGCCAGCAGGCAAGTCATCAGGTAAGTCTGTCTGACATCCGCAGGCTCCAAGAGCTGCTCAACGAGCCGGGCATGGAAGCCCCCGATGCCCAGAGTCGCCTGCTCGTGCTCAACGGTCCCAACATTAATCTGTTGGGCACGCGCGAACCCCACATATATGGCTCAACAAACTTCCATGCCTTGAACGAACTCTGCCGAGAAGCCGGTCGCGCCAATGGCTTTGTTGAGGTTCGTTGTTTTCAGTCCAACCACGAGGGCGACCTCATAGACGAGATTCAAGCAGCCCGTGGCTCGTATGGCGCCATTGTTATCAACGCGGCAGCCTTTACGCACACTTCCATCGCCATTTTTGACGCCTTGAAAGCAGTGGATATTCCTGCCTATGAAGTACATATCTCCAAGCTCGAAGAACGCGAGGAGTTTCGTCAGGTTTCCTACCTACGTGCTGCCTGCATCGGAAGCATTAGCGGCAAGGGTATCCAAGGCTACGCCGAGGCTATCGAGAAACTCGCCGAGCACCTCGGGCTGAATCGTGGCTAGACGAAAAGCAGCTGCCACCCAAAGCTTTGACCTCGTCATTTCTAACATGCCCGTTCACATAGAGCGTAAGAACATCCGCCGAGCATGGCTTCGCGTAAAAGCTGACGGCAGTGTACAGGTGAGCGCTCCGTATACCATGAGCACCAAGAAGCTCAACGAGTTTGTCAGTTCTCACACTGGCTGGATTGAACAACAGCAACTCAAGCAGCAAGCACGCCGTGCTCACACTGCCCAGTGGCTTGAGGGCGAGAAACTCAGCTTGTGGGGTGTGAACTACCCCATTCGCTGG
>JAFUCQ010000081.1 GCA_017459605.1 Atopobiaceae bacterium | reverse complement strand
TGTTGGGAAGCATTAGGACGTATAACTTTAACATGTCTTTCAAGTTCAGTACATTTTTCTCAGTTGAGCCGAAATCCCCTCATAATAAAGATTAAGACTTCCTATTGAATTTAAGAGTTGTCTTCATCTTCCTTGTAACGAGGCACTTCTCTACTTCCTCGCACGTGTGCGGATCTCCTGCTCGCACGCCAGCGCGCGAGTCTCCTGCTCGCACGCACGTGCGTCCCCTGCTCGCACGCCAGCGCGCGAGTCTCCTGCTCACACGCACGTGCGTCCCCTGCTCGCGCGCACCGCGGATCTCCTGCTCGCGCGCACTGCGGATCTCAGACCTACATGAATCTCAGAACTTTTGTACTTGATACCTACTCGAAATGTTTGACAGCTATCCTAGAAAGTCGGCCTTAAAGACCCAAGACTGAAATGACAAGGATACGTATGTTCAAGGTACATTGCATGAACAACATTGCCCAAGTTGGAACCGATGCGCTCGGTTCCGGCTTTGAGCTCACAGACAATCTCCAAGAAGCCGACGCCATTCTCGTACGCAGCGCAGATCTTCACGACATTGAGCTTCCCCCGGGGCTCCTTGCGATTGCGCGAGCCGGCGCGGGCGTCAATAACATTCCAATAGATCTCTGTGCCGAGCGCGGCATCCCCGTGTTCAACACGCCCGGCGCCAACGCAAATGCCGTCAAAGAGATGGTGGTAGCAGGACTTTTGCTTGCCGCTCGAGACATTATCGGTGGCATCGGATGGGTGCGTGCAAACGCCGACAAAAGCGATGTGGCAGCCCTTGCCGAGAAGAGCAAGAGTCAATTTGCTGGCACTGAGCTTGCTGGAAAAACACTCGGAGTCATCGGTCTGGGTGCAATTGGCGCCATGGTTGCCAACACGGGACGCTCACTTGGCATGCGCGTTCTTGGCTATGACCCGTATGTCTCAGTGAAATACGCATGGAGCCTCGACCGTCATGTTCGTCATGTGAAAACGCTCGACGAAATTCTGGGCGAGTCTGACTACATCACCATTCACGTTCCTGCTAACGAAAAAACCCATCACATGATTGGTGCCGACGAGATTTCGCAGATGAAAGAGGGTGTGGTCTTTTTGAACTACGCTCGCGATTCGCTTGTTGATGAAACCGCGATGGCGCAGGCACTTACAGCAGGACAGGTTCGCCATTACATGACCGACTTTGCAAACCCCCTGTCAACGCAGATGGCATCGAGTATTGTTACACCGCACTTGGGTGCCTCAACCCAAGAAAGCGAGGACAACTGCGCCGTCATGGCTGCTCACGAACTGCGCGACTACCTGTTGTGGGGAACCATTGATAACGCCGTAAACTTTGGTCATTCAGACATGGGGCCCATGGCAGGTGTCATGCGCTTGGGCATTTTCCACAGAAACAAACCTAATATGATTGGCCAATTTACAAGCGCGGTATCTGCTCTGGGCATCAATATTGAGAACATGAGCGATAAAAGCCGAGGAGATCACGCCTACTCCCTGCTCGACTTGTGCGATAGTATTCGACAGGATGACGTCGACAAACTCGCCTTGATTGAGGGGGTTTATCGCGTGCGCGCCATCAGACCCGAGCTCTAGTCTTGGGTGCTGTTCGCCCTCGGCTCGTGAGAATCTCTGTCAACCCCGGCTCGAAATGCTCACAACGTTAGGAACCAAAACATGTTTAAGCTCTACTGCATGAACAACATCGCCTCAAAAGGACTCGATGCCTTGGGCAGCAATTTTGAACTCTGTGATCGAATCGACGACGCGCAAGCTATTCTCGTCAGAAGCGCAGACTTACACGGCGTCGAGTTACCGAGCGGTTTGCTCGCCATTGCACGTGCCGGCGCGGGTGTCAACAACATTCCGCTCGAGCGTTGTGCCGAGCGCGGCATACCTGTTTTTAACACGCCGGGCGCCAACGCAAACGGTGTTAAAGAGCTGGTATTAGCTGGTCTTTTGCTCTCTGCTCGAGATATCGTAGGCAGTGTTGAGTGGGTGCGCTCTCACGCAAGTGATCCCAATGTGGGTGTCCAAGCAGAATCGGCTAAGAAACAATTTGCCGGAAATGAGCTTTCTGGAAAAACCCTCGGTGTCATTGGTTTGGGAGCCATTGGTGCGATGGTTGCCAACACGGCACGCCACCTTGGTATGCAGGTTGTTGGCCATGACCCCTACCTTTCTGTGCAGACCGCGTGGCAACTCGACCGCCATGTTCGTCATGTCGACAAACTCGAGGACATCTTTGCCAGCTGCGATTACATCACTATTCATGTGCCTGCAAATGACGAGACACACCACATGATTGGCGCCGAGGAAATCTCGCGCATGAAGGAAGGTGTGGTGTTCCTCAATTACTCGCGCGATTCTTTGGTTGATGAGGAGGCCATGGCGCAAGCTCTTGCGTCTGGGCAGGTCAAACACTACATGAGCGACTTTCCTAACGAGCGCTCCGTAGCCATGGAAGGAGCGGTTGTCACCACACATCTGGGTGCCTCGACTAAGGAGAGCGAAGACAACTGTGCTGTGATGGCTGCTTGCGAGCTGCGTGAATATCTTGAGAATGGTAACCTCTTGAACTCGGTAAACTTTGGCCGCGTTGACATGGGGCAGGTTACCACCGATGCTCGCATTACCATTCTTCATCGCAACATCCCCAACATGATTGGTCAGTTCTCTACTATGGTGGCAAACTCAAGTCTCAACATCGAGAACATGCAGAACCGCAAATGTGGACAGAATGCTAGTACTTTGATTGAGCTTTCTGGCGCGCTTGATGAGACGCTTGTCTCAGAGCTTGAGCAGGTCGAAGGCGTCTATCGTGTTCGCATGGTCACACCATCTATGCGTGCTCGGAGCTAGCTCGCTCGGCAATCTTACGAACACTGCCATCAAATCAAAGCTAAGCGAACAAGACGAGATGTCCCTCCTTCCATACAGGTGATGATTATCCCGTTTTCCCTTACAGCTATTGATGGTGCCTACGCTGAGGTAGACATGATTTGGTTGATATAGAAATTGTGCCCACCTCGAGGGGGGCACAATTTGCTAGCTACGTAAAGCTTTCCTGCGCTTTTGTTGGCTCAACATGAAATCGTGCCTACGCAAAGGTAGGCACTTCTCTCATCCTGTAGTGGGAAGCTCGGTTCTCATCCTATAGTGGCCAGGCTCTCATCCTGTGGGAAGCTCGGTTCTCATCCTGTAGTGGGCAGGCTCTCATCCGGTGGGAAGCTCGATTCTCAAGAGATATTTGAATTACTTACGCCACCTACTTCAGATCTGAAGAGGGTTCTGAGGTCGCAAAGCCTTCTACAAGCGCTAACATCTCGCGAAGTTCTTGGGCTCGCCCGTCATTCTCACATGCATCAAGCAACCGCCCTGCAGAGGCATAGCTGGTCGTTCCTTTGTAATCAGAGCTACGAAGCTCCATTCCCAGCTCGATAATTGCAGCTGCAATGTTCCAGTCGTCGCTTGGCTGTGCAGCCTCGTCTAAAGCCGAAACCGTATAGTCAAGCTGCTTCACCTCGTTGTCCGCAAACGCCCGCCAGCGAAGCGAACACCGTGCATATTCGCTGGTCTTCTCAGTATCCTGCGATGTAGCAGGTTTGCGTGTGTTGTTCGCCTCACCTGAGTAATGGAGCTCAGGAATCTCAATCTCCATTGCAGAGTCCACCGGCACCACCTCGTATGCCACGGTAAACTGGCTATCTGGACCTACATCAGCTGCATCTTTTTTATCATCAAGAAAATCAGTATCTTCTAGGGAGCGATTCTCATACCCAATAAGCCGATACGCCTTGACCTCTTCAGGATTGAACTCAAGCTGCACTTTAACATCATCGGCAAAGGGCACAAGATTCTTGGTGAGACGCTCACTGAATACGCGCTCTGCCTCTTCAATGCAGTCGATATAGTGATACGAACCGTTGCCATGGTCTGCTAGAGTTTCCATCTTGTTGTCCTTGTAATTACCAGCGCCAAACCCAAGGACTGACAAATAAACACCACTCTGTCGCTTAGTATCTACGTAATCATGCAGCTCAGAAGTGCTGGTCATACCCACATTGAGGTCGCCATCTGATGCCATGATGATACGATTGACACCGCCTTCGATGAAGTTTTTCTCTGCAAGCTCATACGCTAGCGCAAGGCCTCGCTGCCCGTCGGTTGCACCATTTGCCTGCAAACCCCGAATAGCCGATAGAATCTGTCGACGTTCAGAACCCAACACACCATCACAAATAAGCTGTTCACCGCTCGCGTACGTCACAATAGAGATGCGATCGGTTTCCGTAAGATCATCAACAAGGTAGGCAAATGAGTCTTTGAGAAGACCAAGCTTGTCATCGTCTGCCATGGAGCCCGACACGTCAATGAGAAACACGAGGTTTCTCCCCTTGTTTTGAGCCTCGCTCTCATGAGCGGTGGCAAACCCAAGTACAAGAAGCTTGGTATCTGGATTCCACGGACACGGTGCCAGAGTACTGGTCACTGAGAAGTCTTGACCTGCCGCTGGGAAATTGTAGTCGTAGTCAAAGTAGTTGAGCATCTCCTCTATGCGCACCGCGCCTGCAGGTATCGTTTTTGCACTGGAAGTATCCCAGCCCATGACGTCTGGACTCGTCATTTCCATACTATACGTGCCAACTGCAGTCGCTCTCGCGCGCAAGAGGCGCCTCAGATTGGCATACGATGCAGTGTCAACATCGGCACTCAAGCTTGAAAGCGGTCGGATTGAGGTGGGGATAAAGCCCTGTTCGGTGATGTGGTCATACTCTTCGGTGTTGAAGCTGTAGTCTGGCCAATAGGGCTCTGACCACTCCTCGCTCAATTCGACGCCATCCGAAGGAGCAACGCTTTCTGCTGCAGATTCACTCACAGCAGACGGAAAACCCACGGAAGCCCCTGTCCCAGCACTCGATGAATCAGATGCAATCTCTCGCTTTGACGCATTTTCAGCAGCAGATGTGGTTTTTTCGGCTGTGGTGGTTGCTGGCTTCTCATGAGCCGCGAGTGCACATCCGCTCAACACCATCACCAAGCTGCACAAGATTGCTACTGTTAGTTTTTTAAGCGACATCATGTCTCTTCCCTTCTCACGTGAGCTGACTCGTGGCGCCTCATTGGCGCTCATATAGGACACGACTGAGCACGTTCACTTGTCGGGAAGGTTTTCGGGAAACTTTTCGGGAAGGTTTCGGGAAGGTTTTCGTTCGCTGTGAACCTCTGCCATTCTTTGAGTCAGCGGCTCGTCTTCCAGCAATCAGCAACCTCCATTGAATCGCCAGTTACTTGATATGAGCGACCGCTACGTTTTACAGAACAACCGTTTCGATTTACAGAACGGCCGCTGCGTTTTACAGAACAACCGTTGCGATTTACAGAACAACCGTTACTACTGGGTTTGTTCCAAGTCCAAAACACGATTCACCTATCAAGCCACGAATGAGCAGATAAGGTGCGAGCCAGAATCGGGATTTGGAAAGGACGAAGATCATGGAGAACCGAAAACTCGAACGGAAAGCTCTCTACTAAGCAGCGGCACACCTCCTTCTCCAACAAAAACTACCGACTATAGAAAGCGCACTTGACGTTTCCGCAGGATTTGTAGTCCCTCATTTTCTATAGTCGGTAGTTTGCCGATAACAGCTCCCAGCATTCACCAGAGTTAACTAGTTAGCAGGCTCGTCTTTTATATGATTTGCCGATAACAGCTCCCAGCATTCACCAGAGTTAACTGCAATGGTGGCAAGCTTGTTCCTGACAGAGCACCGTCCCCTGCGCATGGGTTTATCTATACAACAACGCCACCAGCATACCCGTGTTCTTTTCAACCTATAGCCTCAAGCTATATCCCTACATAAAAGTTTGGTATTTCTAGCCAAACAACATTGCTGACAAACTTTTCTTTGGCCGGAAAACAATCCGGACACATCAACGAAAGGGGTAGATATGGCAAAAATGAAAGGCTTCGCAATGTTGAAGATTGGCGAAGTGGGCTGGATTGAGAAGGACATCCCCACTCCTGGTCCCATGGACGCCATCTGCAAGCCGCTGGCAATCGCCATCTGCACGTCTGACGTACATACCGTATGGGAAGGCGCTGTGGGTGATCGCCACAACATGATTCTCGGACACGAGGGCTGCGCTGAGGTAGTTGAAGTTGGCTCAGAGGTCAAAGACTTCAAGCCGGGCGACCGCGTACTTGTACCTGCTATTACTCCTGATTGGAATTCCCTCGAGGCACAGGGCGGCTACTCTATGCACTCTGGCGGCATGCTCGCTGGTTGGAAATTCTCCAACTTCAAGGATGGCCTCGACTCTGAGTACTTCCACGTCAACGATGCCGACGGTAACCTCGCTCACATGCCCGAAGGTATGACGCTCGAAGACGCTTGCATGCTTTCTGACATGGTTCCTACTGGTTTTCATGGTGTCGAGCTCGCTGATGTTCAGTTTGGCGACGAGGTACTTGTCATTGGCATTGGCCCCGTTGGACTCATGAGTGTTGCCGGCGCTGCCCTTCGTGGTGCATCTCGTATTATCGCTGTTGGAACCCGCCCCAACTGCGTCGAGGCTGCCAAGAAATATGGCGCGGAGGAGTTTATCAGCTACAAAGACGGCACCATCGAAGATCAGGTACTTGAGCTCACCGGCGGCAAGGGTGTCGACCGCGTCATTGTTGCTGGCGGCGGTGTCGACACCTTCGAGTCAGCTGTAAAGTCGCTCAAGCCGGGTGGCAAGATTGGCAACGTCAACTACCTTGGTAGCGGTGATTTTGTCACCATTCCCCGTGTTGAGTGGGGCGTGGGCATGGGTCACAAACAGATTAGCGGCGGCCTTATGCCTGGTGGTCGTTTGCGTATGGAGAAACTCGGCGCACTCGTCTCGTCTGGCAAGCTCGACGTGAGCCTCCTTGCTTCACACGTTTTTGAGGGTTGGGACTACATTCCTGAGGCGCTCCAGCTCATGAAGGACAAGCCCGCAGACCTCATCAAACCTGTTGTTAAGCTCGTCTAGGCACGACTTACAACACGTTGCAAGCGCAGCTACGTTAGCCCGGCGGCGCTCCATGCCGTCGGGCTCCTTGGCTGGATGTCAAGCGGAGGGGTTATGAAGATACTCGTTGTATCAGGGTTTCTCGGTGCGGGGAAAACAAGCTTTATCAAGGAGCTTATCCGCCGCACAGGTGAGTTACCTGTCATCTTAGAAAACGAATATGGTGAGAATGACCTCGACAGCCAAGAGCTTGCCAAAACCGGGGAACTCGAGATTCTTGAGTTTATGGAAGGCTGCGTGTGCTGCACCAAAAAGGACTCGTTTGCAAATACTATCCTTTCCATTTCTGCAGCGATGGACCCTGAGCTGCTGGTGGTTGAACCAACAGGCGTTGGAAAGCTCAGCAGCATTCTCAGCAACATTGAGCGCGTGAGCTGGGAACGCATTGAACTGCTAGATCCCGTTGTGGTTGTCTCGCCGAGAAGCCTCTGGGCACATCTCCAGACCTATCCTGAGATTTGCCGAGACCAGCTTGCTCATGCCCGCATCATTGTGCTGTCCAAGATTGAAAACGAAACTGACGAGACAATCGCCGCCGCTGTGAAGCGTATTCGAGAAATCAATCCGAACGCAGAGATTGTGAGACGCCATTACACCGAGCAAAGTGACAGCTGGTGGCACGGGCTTTTTGAGCTGAGACGCACTACCACAGCAGCTGACCACGACCTGCACGGGAGTGTCCCTGACATGAGCCGTGAGCGCGGCGGGCAGTCGCTTGGGTCACATTCCGGGCGCGGCAGGCAGTCGCTGGGGTCGAGTCGCGAGCGCGGCGAGCAGTCGCTCCTAACACAGCGCGACCTCGAGCAAGTCAGCTTCAAGAACTGCTCCCTGCCTCACGTTGGCGCACTCGTCCAACTTCTCGAGGGCATTTTGCACGGGCAGTTTGGAAGCATCACTCGAGCTAAAGGGGTGCTGCGCGCAGGTCACGAGCTCCTTCGCTTTGATCTGGCCGATGGTCTCTACGGAATCATTCATGAAAGCGCTTCAGAGGCGAGTCTGCAATGCGTATTCATTGGCGAGAATATCGCCCGTAAAAAACTTGCTGAGACACTTGGTCAGAATCTGCGCAAGCACGCACGCAGAAAGCTCAGCCATGAGGTGAGCCAGCCTCAGCAACGCGCTGCACTACTCGCCTAATAACAACTGCTTATAGCCCTGAGCTAAGGGGCTCAAAGGAATGCCAGGCCGCGTGAGCAAGCCAACCTCGATAGGACTCGACGAGTCCAGAGGCAACGTCACCATGCCATCATGTTCAAGATAGTGCTCATCAACCGCAAGGCGAAACATATAGCCGTCAAGCTGTTCTACAAGCTGCTGCTGGGTTTGTCGATCCGTTGTTCTGATTACCTTGTTTGGAGAAGGCAATCCCGCCAGTGAACTGCCAAAACTCTTGCGCGTATACGATACCCACTCGAGCATGATGCGAGGATACGGCGCGAGACTCTCAGCATCAACCGAACTCTCTTTGGCAAGCGGATGTCCCTGCCGCACCACAATATACGGAGTTGCCAGAGTAAACGCGGCATAGTGCAGGCCCGCATCATGTACCGATGCCATCAAACGCTCTCGGTTCGCCTCGCCACAGTAGATAATGCCAAGCTCGCTTCGCTGTTGGCGCACATCCTCAAGCACCACCGTAGCAGGAACTTCTCTCAACACAAACTCAAAGCTTTCCTCATTTACCTCACGAACGAGTTCGGCAAAGAGCTGCGCAAAATGTGTCTCATGCGGACACGAGACACACAACGTGCGTCTGGGACCCATCGGACCAACATAGCGAGCCTCGAGCAAGTCAATGTTGTCGACAACCTGTCGAGCATACGCCAAAAAACGATTGCCTTCTTCTGTAAGCTGAATGCCTCGAGCCGAGCGTTGAAAGATGGTAATTCCCAACTCTTGCTCAAGGGTTGCTATCGCCTTTGAAAGACTTGGTTGGGCGATGTAGAGACTCGCTGCTGCAGACGAGATAGATCCGCGCGTTGCTACTTCTACCACGTATTTTAACTGCTGAAGCGTCATTGTGTCTCTTCCGCCCGCGCCCTGCTGAGCTATCTTGGCTCGCGCTTTGAATCTATGGCAGCCTGCCAGCCTTTCTTTAGCCAACGAGATACAGTACATCCGAGTCATCGTTGAAGCGGATAAGGTACTGTCCTGATGGTGAAAGGAACAAATCGCACACACGCTCAAGTTCAGGATTACTTGCAACGATAACAGCCACACCAACATTTGTAGAGCCCTCACCTTGTGCAGGGTCAACTGGTGTAGGTTGGCCATCTGTCAGCGGTACGGGAAGTTTGCTGCCATCAGGAAGGATTGCCTCACAGGGAGCCGTTGTTGCATGTCCTGACGAAGCTGCCGGTACCACTTGCGCATCTGCTGGCGCTGGAGAATCTGACGAAACCGGTGTGTCGCCACCTTGCCCACTGCTTGCGGGAGACTCTGCAGCAGCGCCGTTTTCTCCAGTAGCGCTTCCCTGTTCGGCGCTGTCTCCCTCAGCAGCTTGTGTGCCTGCTGATTGGGCAGCTTCTGTCGCTACGGTCGCTTCTGCTGACTCTGCTGACTCTGTCGACTCTGCCGATTGCGCTGTTGAAGCAGCTTTATCTTGGGCTACGACTCCTGAGCTATTGAGCGCAGCGGAGCTCCCAGAATTGAGTGAGTTCATACCAAATATGGCAAGTGCCACCAAACACGCTGCAACAGGAAGACCTATGAGCCACGGCTTCATGTCTTTTTTCGGGACGCTTGCTTGCGCTGCCTTGTGTGTGCTTGCACCCTGCTCGCTCGTAGTGCCCGTCTCGCTAGCCCCTGCGGGTGTCTCGCCAAGTCCGTCAGCTAGCTCGCTCGTAGTGCCCGTCTCGCTAGCCCCCGCGGGCGTCTCGCCCTTCTCTGCCTGTGCACCCATCACAGCGCCAAGCATTCGAGACTCCGCCTCAGCATCAGGCTCAAGTGCATCATAAGCAGTTCTGAGCTGAGCTCTCAGCTCATCGTCATCAAGCTCTCTCTCGAGGGCATCGTTGGCCTCATAAGCGATATCGTTTTTCAAGTCCTTGTTTTCAATATCCATTACTTGACTCCTTCTATCCCTCGTTTTAGGCGCGCCCGAGCATCAGCAAGGCGGTTGCGCACGGTCGATGCAGGCACATCAAGCATCTGAGCAATATATCCCGTCGTAAAGCCCTCATAGTAATACAGATACACCACGTCTTTATAGATATCTGGCAAAGCAAGCACGTGTTTGAGCAATTCTTCTGCCTCAAGTGAAGCGGTCACATGCTGGGCGCGTGTGTCTACCAGCTCATGCTCTCCGATCAACTCATCAACCTTCGTACGAGCAGAACTCTTGAGCATGTCTCGACACAAATTCGAAGCACAAACAATGAGCCATGCTTTTTCGTGCTGTTCATCCTCAAAATTCTGAGGATGGTCAATCAGGCGCAGAAAGGTTGCTTGCGTTGCATCTTCGGCATCTGCTGCGTTGCCCAGAAAGGAATAGCACACACGCCACACGCGCTTGACGTTGCGTTTGAATACCTGCTCTATGTCCATGTCAGCGAGCATCTCAGCCACGCGTACCTCCCTCATACAAGACACGATTGAGCGATGCGCAATGTCGCCTCTCGTTTGGTTACTTGCCCCATCCAAAGCTCTGTCAGAGCTTACACCATCTCTTCGGGCTTAAACACCTCATCAAAGCGCTCAGCCGTCAAAAGCCCCAAATCAAGGCAGGCTTCGCGCAGACTGGTGTTCTCGGCATACGCTTTGTGAGCAACTTTCGCCGCATTCTCATACCCAATGTAGGGATTCAAGCAAGTCACCAGCATAAGCGAGTTGTGTAGGTTGTCGTGCATTTTTGCGCGATTAGCTACGATACCAGAAGCACAATTCTCATCAAATGAACGAATCGCATCTGCCAGCAAACGCACACTTTGCAGGTAGTTATATGCCATAACTGGCATAAACACATTGAGCTCAAAGTTACCCTGACTCGCCGCAATACCAATAGCCGTATCGTTTCCCATGATGTGAACCGCAACCATGGTAACCGCCTCAGACTGCGTGGGATTCACCTTACCCGGCATAATTGAGCTGCCCGGCTCGTTTTCTGGAATCTGGATTTCTCCCAAACCAAGGCGTGGTCCACTTGCCAGCCAGCGAACGTCGTTGGCAATCTTCATCATGTTTGCTGCCAAAGCTTTGATAGCTCCGTGCGAGACTACCAGCGAATCTTTGGCAGTGAGCGCATGGAATTTGTTGGAATCTGTGACAAAGGGCTGGCCGGTGAGCTGGGCGATGTGCTGAGCAACGGCCTCGTCAAAACCAGCAGGCGCATTGAGGCCGGTACCCACAGCCGTGCCGCCAAGCGCAAGCGGCATCAAAGCATCAAGCGTTGTGAGCACTTGCTCAAGCCCCCGCTCAACGAGCGAGCGCCATCCGCTTATCTCCTGCGAAAACGCAATGGGCACCGCATCTTGCAGATGAGTTCGCCCACTCTTCACGACGCCGCGATTCTCTTCCTCAAGCCGCTCAAAAGTCGCCGCAAGCTGACGCGCAGCAGGTTCAAGCTGCTCGCGCACCGCAAGAACTGCGGCGATGTGCATAGCCGTTGGGAAGGTGTCGTTCGACGACTGCGAGCGGTTCACTGAGTCGTTGGGATGAAGCACATTTTCACCCGCAATGAGGTTTCCTCGATTGGCAATAACCTCGTTCACGTTCATGTTTGATTGCGTACCAGATCCCGTTTGCCAAACCTTCAGTGGAAACTCCCCGTCATGCTGGCCGTCGAGAATCTCGTTGGCAACGTGGGCGATAAGATCAGCTGAGCGCTGGTCGAGAACACCGAGAGACGCATTGGCTTGAGCAGCTGCTTTTTTGAGAATGGCAAAAGCACGAATGATTTCTTGTGGCATGGTCTCGGTGCTGATACGAAAGTTTTCGAACGAACGCTGGGTCTGCGCTCCCCACAAGTGTGAGGCAGGGACACGTACCTCGCCCATTGAGTCGTGTTCGATGCGCCACTGGGTGTCATCTGCCGGCTGGCTGTTTTGGTCGGCGCTTTGGTTGGCGCTGGTTGTGTACTGCTCGCCGCTGGGTGCGCCTTGCTGCTCTGCGTTGCTGGCGTCGTGCTGCTCTGTGCCAGTTGCGTCTTGCTGCTCTGCGCCAATTGCGTCCTGCTGCTCTGTGTTGCTAGCGCCTTGCTGCTCGTTCATGTGTCCTCCCTTTACTCGCCGAGAACTCAGTCGTGCTCAACATGTGCTCTCACACAGGTATATCTTAGTCGGGGTTACAGCTTGTGCGCTACCCCAACGAGCACTCAACGTGCAAACATTCCGCAATTTGGGATTCTGTCGTAGACACATTGACCGCAGTGGATGGTTTCGTGTTGCCACGTCAGTACCATTTTGTTGCATGTTGCCGGATTAGCATTCATACACTCTTTGCGAACTATTTGGTCTCCATTTTTCGCAGTACGAATAACCTGCAAATTGTGTATGATTCACAAAAACTGATTCATACACATTTTTGCGTCATCCCGCACTCAGATTTTTGCAGTGCGGGATAACGAGATAAAGTGTATGTTTATCAACAGGCAGCCCGCAAGCCTGCAAGCACACGCGGACGACCGCAAGCCAGCAAGCACACACGAACAACCCCGAGCCTGCAAGCACGCACCAACACCCACGCACCAACACCCGCGCGCTAGCGATTAGCGATTACCCGCCCATACAAGCGACGCACGCATTACTTGTCGTCAGGGGCAATCCAGAACTTGAGCATCGGGAAGCTGATGATAACCGCAAGCAGAGTTCCCGCCACTGGCTGAATACCATTGCGGACAATCCCCTCGCCCAAAATACCAGCGTTGATAAGCCAATCCGACAGGGCAGGCAGCGCAAACGAGTTGATAGCAATAATGAGAATTGCAAGCACAGCATACTTTGGAGCAGACTTGGAAAAATCCGCGGTCGATTTGAACACGAACTTCATCTGCACAAAGAAGTTCACCACTTGGGCGAGAAGCTCAGACGCAAAGGTAACAACAATGCCCCCAACCCCGCCCGTCAAAGCGTTGCCAATCCACGTAACGACAAAACGCGTAGCGGTTGAGACATTCGAAAGGATATTGAACAGGATAAACTCCCACACGGTTTGATGCTTTTCTTTCCATTCATTGAAACCCATGATGCGTCCCTTCAAAACGTTCGTGTATTACCGTACTTTGCCCACGCTATCTCCATGTACCTGCAGTTCAAGCGAGCTGTCGCGCTCCACGCAGCCACAGCTCAAGCAAACACCTTGCACGGCACTTACTAAGCTCTGCTCACCATTTGTTCGTCAGAGCTTCTTGGCAAGGTTTCCGTTATTGACCGAATTGCCGATAAGAGCAGCCACGATAGGAACCAAAACCCACAGCAGCCACACCACAACCGCAATCCCCCACTGCCCACTC
>JAFUCQ010000080.1 GCA_017459605.1 Atopobiaceae bacterium | reverse complement strand
GAGGGCATGTGTGCGATGCGCGATAAAGGCCGAGAGATGATTTCTCGCCATAAGCACCCAAGCGCTCGTTACTTGCTTGAGTGGTTGCGCAGAGATTCCAACGTGAAGCTTGATGATTGTGGTGGGCAATACAAGATTGCAAATATCTTTTCTCCCATCCTGGCACGCATATTTGTGCGCGATTTTCCTGAGTTCAAAGAGCACTTCAATCTCGCTAAGTCCGAGTTTGACGAAGTTGAATTACCGACGATTGATTGGAGCTGAAATGTGGCAAAGGCTCGGTGATATTCTTAATAGACATGAGTTTATAGGCGACTTGATACTCATTATCGACATCATTCTCTCTGTCGCCCTCATCATGGTGATCTAATGAGGGTCGATTTTGACGTGCCCTTTGTCAAAGGCAAGGCGCGTCCTCGCTTTAATGCGAAGACAAGGACGGCATACAACACAACAGATACCAAAGCAGCAGAGAACGCCATAGCGCTTGCGTATAAGTCAGAGTCCATCAGGCGCTATGGCCGTGTCGTAAAAGCTCCTCAGGGCGTATCTGTGGCGGTTTCTATCGAAACCTATAGACAACTGCCCAAAAGCACAAAAAAGAGCGTTGCAAGCGCTCCTGATGTGTTCAAACCAGATGTTGACAACATAGCGAAGCTTGTATTCGACGCACTTAATGGCATTGCGTACGAAGACGATGCGCAAATCAATGAGTTTTACATCAGAAAGCACGATAGAGCCAGACGCAAAGCTCGAACGCTAGTGATAGTTGGATGGGAGGACTGATGACTGACACAGAAAAACTTGCTCTTATGGTTGCCCTTGATAAGGCAATCCAAGAGCAGCTCGATTCACGCAACAAAGATAGCCTGCGTCACATATTCAATCAGAAGATGATGCAGGACTACACACTGACAGGACAGCTCTCTAAAGAGATTCGAGTGAACAACATGGTTGTTGGTAAGGCGATAGTTTGTGCCGGTAAACCAAAAGTAAGAGA
Organism: Atopobiaceae bacterium; assembly: GCA_017459605.1. Taxonomy (GTDB): domain Bacteria; phylum Actinomycetota; class Coriobacteriia; order Coriobacteriales; family Atopobiaceae; genus RGIG4373. The sequence continues at coordinate 3,352 of JAFUCQ010000080.1, read as the reverse complement.
GGCATATCAAAGCTTTGAGTGCTACGACATGGATGCCTTGAGAGCTTGGGATGATAGCGACTTTCACCAATTCATTATCGCGTGGTTGTTTGAGCACATGGACGTTATCGCAGAAGACTACTGCGAAGCAACAGGAGAAGTGCCAGAAGGTTGCAAGCTCGTAGATCACGAAAAGCTTGTCATGGAAAGTGACCCATACGTACAACTGCGTATTAAAAGAGAAGACGTTGCTCAAGCCTTTGGACCTTCGCTGAGCGGTGCTGTTGCGGGACTTTTGGAGGCATAAATGGCTGAGTCAAAGAAAGACCAAACACCTAAAAGCATCGCTCATAAACTGCTCGAAATCCAGCGTGACTTGAAGGTTGAAAAAGGTCAATACAACCAATTTGGAAAGTACAACTACCGCTCAAAAGAAGACATCTTAGAGGCGGTAAAACCTCTATGTCATGAGCGCGGGCTTATCATCCTTGTTGACGATGAAATCGTTGTAATAGCAGAAGGATGGGTCTATGCTCGCTCATGTGCCATTCTGAAAGATGTTGAGACCGACAAGACCATCACAGCGCGTGGATGGTCTCGCGAGCCCGAAGAGAAAAAAGGTGCAGACGCAAGCCAAATCACAGGAATGGCGGCAAGCTATGCAGGTAAGCGTGCGCTTAGCAATCTCTTTGCAATAGATGACACCAAAGATGCTGATGACCCTGCTACATCGGGACAGGCACCCGCTCAGGTCCCTGCAAAGACAGGCATTGTTGCTCACTGCTTGAGCTGTGGTAAGCGATACAGCTTTACGTCAAAAGAACATCTCGAGAGCTTCATTGCAAACCCCGGATGTTGTCCTGAGCCCTCATGGGCGGTCGATAAGCAATGATGCTCTATCACGACATCATGGCAGAGCTTGACTCAGCAGAAGAAGAGCTCAAATCGCTCAAAGAGTCAGGCTATCAGCTCGCGCAAAACGAATCAGAGTACAGAAGTGCTCTCAGGGTGCTTATCTTGAAGGAACGCGACAAAGGAACGCCCGTCTCCATCATCTCAGACATTTGCCGTGGAGATGAACAGATAGCTGAAAAAAAGCGCCTGCGCGACTGTGCGGAAGCAATTTACAAGGCATCACAAGAAGCAATCCAACTCAAAAAACTACGAGCACGAATCATGAACGAACAATTGGCTCGTGAGTGGAGCACACCAGAAAGGATTTAGCTATGTCAATCAATCGTGTAACAATCTCAGGCAACCTCACACGTGACCCAGTTCTGAGAGTCACACAAAGCGGCACCCAAGCTTTGAACTTGGGCGTTGCGGTAAACGACAGGCGGCGCGATGCGTCTGGGCAGTGGAGCGATTATCCTAACTTCGTTGACTGTGTGATGTTTGGCACGCGAGCTGCATCAGTGAGTCAGTTTTTGCATAAGGGAATGAAAGTTGCTATCGATGGCAAGCTCTCATACAGCTCATGGGAAAAAGACGGGCAGAAAAGAAGCAAACTCGAAGTCACAATTAATGACATAGAGTTTATAAGCCCCCGGGGCTCTCAGGGCTACTCACAAGCCCCGCAAACACCTCCACAACAACAAATGGTTCCACAGGCTCCACCGCAGCAACAAATGGCTCCACAGGCACCTCCACAAGCCCCACAACCACCCGCGCAAGACTATCAACCAGCACCAAACCAACCAGCTGACGAGTACTACACTAATGACTTGCCACTTTAGGCGGTGAGCACATGCAATCGTTCACCTTCTACGATGACTACTATCGAGTGGCACAGAAAATCAAATCAAAGAAGGCTAAGCAAGAATTCATCTATGCGATTGTTGCGTATGCCTTTGAAGGTGTTGAGCCAGCCTTTACAAATGAAACGGCTGAAATTGCTTTTGCAGGAGTGTATCGCTCGATAGTAAAACAGCGTGCAAAATCAAAAACCAAAACCGAATCAAACGACAATCAAAACGAAATCAAAACAAAATCAAAACTGAATCAAAATCAAGTCAAAGGCGAATCAGAATCAGACAAATATAATTTATATATTTCTAATTCTAATATTTCTAATATTTCTAGGGTTGGGGAGTCTGAGGGGAAGGGGGAGAGATTCGTTCCTCCTTCACCGGACGAGGTGAGCAAGTTTGCTCAAACCTACGCCCACGAAAAAGGAATCACCCTAGGGGACTTCAGCGCCGATGACTTCTGCGACTTTTACGCATCAAAGGGCTGGATGGTTGGCAAAAATCCGATGAAAGACTGGAAGCGAGCCTGCCAGAAGTGGGTGCGAGAGCATGGGAGCACTCAGGAGGTGAGCGAGTATGCAGCTTACGACCAAGGAGCACAAACCATCACCGTTTAGCTTGGACAGAATGCCCAACTTCTCAAGGATTCCAGTCATGGTTGCAGACACACCAGCAGCACAGTCAAAGCTCGACAAAACTGCTCGTAATCGAGCTATTGAGCTTGCAGGAATTCCCGTTCGCTATCGAGAAGCGCAGGTTAATCACTCGCTTTTTGAGCGAATGATGGCAACAGATGGGCTTTGGCTCTACGGTGATGGGGGCGTGGGCAAAACCTACGTTGCTTGTGGGCTTGCCCTGGAATACCTCAACACCAACAGCTCCAGCGTTTATTTCGCACCTGCTGCAGATGTTGTAAGCGGAGCTATCAGTGCTCAAGGGCTGGGAGGATATGCCCTGCTCATCCTTGATGACATAGGCAAAGGAATGCCTACAGACCTTGCACTAGAGCGCTTGTTTCAGGTGGTCGATGCAAGGTATCGCAATCGAAAAAAGCTCATTGTCACGTCACAACTCAAGCCATCTGCTCTCGTTGAGCGGCTTAAGTCTCGCGGCGACTCAGAGACAGCAATAGCAATCGTAAGCAGGCTGTGTGAACAGTGCCAAGCACTGCAAATCACGGGCAGAAACAAGAGGCTGGTATGAGCAAATCACTTTTGAGCGATGCGCGAAGGTGCTACGTGTGCGGCACCACCTTGAGTCTGCACAAGCATCACATCTACGCAGGTCATGGAAGACGTGACATGAGTGAGAAAGAGGGCTGCTGGGTTTATCTCTGCGGTCCTCATCACAACCTCAGCGACAAAGGCGTGCATTTTAATCCGGAGCTTGACCAGAAGCTCAAAGCGCGATGTGAGCAAGCCTGGATGGATGCCAACAACGCCACGATTAGCGAATTCTTGCGCATCTTTGGACGCAATTATCTCTAGGAGCAAACATGGAAAGTATTGATGGTAATGCCTACTTGGCATATCAAGCTGACATAGCTACATATAAGGTTGACGAGCCCTACGAGGCATACATGGGCTGCTGTCACTCACCAGCATGCACACAGAAGCTTGCAGATT
>JAFUCQ010000079.1 GCA_017459605.1 Atopobiaceae bacterium | reverse complement strand
GGCAAGGACAAGGGCAAGGACAAGGGCAAGGAGAGCAGGCACATGGCATTTGATCTATCTCAGATGGAGTGGACACGTCCACCGTGTCGATATAGCGTGGGTGAGTCGGCGGTGGAGATGTTCACTGATCCGCATACCGATCTCTGGCAGCGTACGTACTATCACTTTAGAAATGACAACGCACCACTCTTACAAATGACAAGTTCTGAGCCGCTGTTTTCTTTTGTCGTAAAAACACAGTTTGACAGCCGTGTTCGCTTTGACCAGTGTGGCATTGTGCTCTATCAAGACAGTGAGAACTGGCTCAAGGCTTCCATAGAATACGACGACGGTGTGGTGCAGCATTTGGGAAGCGTTGTAACCAACGAGGGATGGTCTGACTGGGCAACTACAGAAATCTCTGCCGATGTTGACACCATGTGGTATCGACTGAGCAGACGCTATGATGATTTTCGCATTGAGTGTTCACAAGACGGAGAGCACTTTTCGCAGATGCGCATTTGTCACATGAAGCATGCAGCTGATGCGGTGAGCTTTGGTATCTATGCGGCGAGCCCTGAGGAGTCGTCGTTTCGGGCACAGTTCTCAAATTTCTGGTTGGGCGATTGTGCGTGGTTGGCACACGACGGACAGCAACCCGACGAGAACTCATTACTGGGATAGCTCGACGAGGGCGAACAGTAGCTCGACGAGGGCGGACAGCCGCTCGACGAGGATGCTTGATTCTGTCAGGCCGACAAGGACGGACATCAAGCGACAAGTTGTCAGCTAAACGGTGAGCTCAATGATATTACCCTCGAAGCCAACGAGGCAGCTCTCATAATAGCCATCACCCGTGGTACGCGGCCCGCTCACAAGCTCAAAGCCGTCAGCTACCATGCGCTCTGTGAGTTTGTCAACAGCCTCTTTGCTCCCTAGAGAAAAAGCGAGATGGGCATAACCTGTGCGCATGGGGTGTTTTTCGAGTTCTATGAGTCCAGGACGGGTCATAATTTCGAGGCGAGCACCGTCATCAAAGCTCAAAAAGTAAGAGCGAAAGTTGGTGGTGGGATTGTGGTATCCCTCGTTGGAGTTGGCTCCAAGGTAGTCCACAAAAAAGTCGCGAGCAGCTTCGAGGTTCTCGACATAAATCGCAACATGTTCAATCAACATTGGTTGCCCCCTGTATCGTGTGCGGCTGGTACGTTGGCGAAACGTTAGCAGACAGAGTAGCGTGGATGAGGTCGTAGAACTACGGCACGATGAATACTCCGCAAATTCTACGGTCGTCGAATGGGTACTCGGTGCCTTCGTTTTGTAGTCCATACATATAGGTGCTATACTGCTAGCACCCCGTATAAGGAGGAGAAATGTCGTCTTTAGTACAGCTCAATACACGCATTGATCCTGACCTCAAACGTCGAGGCGACTTGGTGTTTGAGCGAGCAGGATTGAGTTCTTCAGAAGTTGTTAGAGCTGTTTGGGCTCATGCTGCTCATACACAAGAAGTACCTTCGTGTATCGCGACTGTCGACAGCACCGAGCGAGCGCAACGCATCCAAAGCATTCATAATGGCGCTGGTGTTGCGCGAAGAGTCGCACAAGAGCTCGGAGCACGTTTTGTTGAGCAAGCGGTTGACTATGAGAGCTTGCGTGATGAGCACTACGATGCACTCTTGGATGAACTGGGATTCTCACATGTTTAATCCAAAAGTGCTTTTGATAGATACCAGTGTGTGGTTGGAATACCTCCTTGCTATAGAACCAAACTATGTGGCTGTTGTTGATTTGTTTGATGTATGCGTTAATCGCGATACGACCATTGCTTATACGCCTAACGCTCTCAAAGACGTGTTTTATCTGATTCCGCGGCAGTTGAGGCGTGAAGCAATTGCATCTGGTGACGACAGTGATACCTCATACGTAGCTGCTGCTTGGGCTTGTGTTCGCACTATGACAGAGATTGCACTCGCTGTTCCGCAGTCTCTCGCGGAGTGTGACTTGGCATGGATGCTTAGAAACAAACACAATGACCTAGAGGACAATCTCTTGATTGCATCTGCCGAGACGTGCCACGCAGATTACGTCGTGACCTATGATAAACAGCTCCTAGAGCGTTTTCCTGCAATCTGTATTACACCCCAGCAAGCCTTGGATTTGTTCTTGCAGACTGCAAATTGATCTCCTTGCGCAAACTGGCTATCGCGCTGAGCTATACATGCTAATAAGAGTATGCTAAACTATTTAGCATAAGGTCAGGAGCTTACTATGTCGAGTAACACAAAGGTATCACAGCCAACATTGCAACAAGTGAATGTGAGACTTGATGCAGGTCTCAAAGCTCGTGCAGAAGAGGTACTTGGACTTATGGGGTCGTCTGCAACCGAGCTGATTCGCACAGCCTACGAGAAGGTTGCTCGAGGCGCCGCAGATTACACAGAAGCGATGTCAGTGCTTAAAACGAGTGGTAGTCAGACAGCGAAGATTCCTTCAGCTCTTGAGGAGGGTTGGGCAATTGCAGATAGTTTTTTTGATGCGCACGGCATAGACAAAAAACAACTGCCAGATAGCGTCGTCTCATGGGATGAGCTCTATGAGCAGGCTCTGTCTGAGCACTTTCGGGAGAAAGGACTTCTCCCATGAGTTTTGAAGGCGCTCGAATTGTGGTGGATACCTGCGTTTGGATTGACAATTATTTTGCTGACAAAGCAGATGAAGGGCATACGAGAGAATTTTTGCGCGTGGCACAAGCGCAAGGAGCACAGCTCTTGTTTGCCGTGCATGCTGCAAAGGATGTTCTGTATATCCTCACCCAGAAGTTCAAAATTGCTGCTCGCATTTCACAGGGAAGTATTGATGACTCAGTAGCGCAGGCAGCGTATGAGACAGCGCTTGCATGTACACGAAACATGTATGAGCTGGCAACAGCAGTTGCAGCTGACGTGTCAGACATTTGGATTGCAGACAAGTATCTGAGAATCCACAACGATTTTGAAGACAATCTGGTGCTTGCGGCATGTAAACGCTCCAAAGCTGATTATCTTGTAACAACAGACCAATCGCTCATTGCCCATGCAGATGTGCTTGCAAAAACACCCGCAGAAATGCTTTCGCTCATGGCACTTGAGTTTTAATGTGACGCCACCAAATACATTGCGTAGATGTAGTTAAACTAAATGGCTAATTTATTGGTTACCGCAATAAATAGGGGATTCCTGCTGCATACCTCCGCTCATCGGGCAAACGACTTCGTGTACGGAAATACATAAGAATAGGTATATTAGCCATCCCGAAAACTTTTTATGACAATGAAACATTGCACCATTACAGCCGTCAGGGAAGGAGGAGCCATGAGCACCCCGCCGGTGGTCTCATGGGAGGTTGGCAATGATTTCTTGCTTGAGTGCGGAAGTATCCACGAGCCGTACCGCTTCTGCGTGACCGTCCTCGAGAAGATTCGCGATATCGTTCCCTATGACCAGGCTCTCTTCCTTATGCTCGATGGCAATCGTAAGGTTACGCGCAGCCATTTCATCGGTTTTTCCGACCGCTGGATGTCGATGTACCTTAACTACTATTCCAAAAGCTCGCTTGGTGATTTTGGTCTAGACCGGGAGGTTTCGGAGATTCAGGGCAGGGGTTTGATTTCGCTCGTAGACTGGCATGAGATTGACTGGATTCAAGATGACTTCATCGCCAACTACATCCGCCCGCGTCGTCTCTCACAGTCGCTCGCGTTCACGTTCTTCGACCTTAAAGGTTCGCCGGCAACAAGCCTCTCGCTTGATCGTCTGGTCAATAAGACCTTCTCGCGCGAGGAGATTGACTTTGTTACCCTCGCGACTGCTCATCTGGGCAACCTCTACAAGAACATGTTTGTACGCCCACAAGGACAGGTGCGCATCTGGGATCGAAAACATGGGGCCGATGAGCTTACTCAACGTGAGAAAGAGGTTCTCGACCTGCTCTGTCAGGGTGTCAAGCCCGCCTATATAGCCCGCGAACTGCGCATATCACTGGGAACCACCAACAAGCACATAGCCCACATCTACAAGAAGCTTGGTGTCGACAGCAAGCAAGAGCTGCTTGTGAAAATCCTTGGAAAGTAAGGATAGGAGTTTGGAGAGTATGGAAGTAATCTACGGAGAAGTGGCACGCAAGCAGCTGCTCGAGGGTATCGACGAGCTGGCAAACGTCGTTTCGGCAACGCTTGGTCCCAAGGGACGAAATGTCGCGATGCACCAGAAGGCAAACCTTTACGGTGCCGACTACGGCGAGCGTGCGCGTGCAGGTGCGCCCGTACTCATTACCAACGATGGTGTTACCCTTGCAAAGGAAATCTCGTTTGGCGATTCTGTCAAGAATATGGGTGCCCAGCTCATGAAGGAGGCTGCTGTCAAGGCCAACGATGAAGCCGGTGATGGCACCACTACCGCTATCGTGCTCGCGCAGGCTATCCTCGAGGGTGTGTTCAAAAACATCGCGGCAGGAGCAGACCCGCTCGCACTGCGCCGTGGCATCAAGGTTGCCGGCGAGCTTGTGGTACAAACGCTTGCTGAGAACGCGGTAAAGATAAAAACCCAAGAGGATATCTCGCATGTTGCTACCATCTCGTGCCAAGACGAGTCGCTTGGTGCGATGGTGGGCGAGGCCATCTATCGCGTGGGTCTTGAGGGCGTCGTGAACATCGACGACTCTCAACGTGTCGAGACCGAGCTCAGCGTGGATGAGGGCATCGTGTTTGACCACACCATGATTTCGCCGCACATGGCCACCGATACCCGATCGGGTGAGGCGGTGCTCGAGAACCCCTACATCCTCATTACCGACAAAAAAATTGAGAATGCGCAGGATATCATCCCAGCACTCATCTGTGCAGCTGAGGATGGTCGTGACATACTGGTGCTCTGTGATGGACTCGAAGGCGATGCCATGGCTCTTGTCATGCGCAACAAGCTCGAGGGCGACATGAATGTGGTCTGCGTACAGGCGCCCGCCTACGGCGAGGGTCGACGCTGGCGCATGGACGATATCGCCGTACAAACAGGAGGTACCTTTATCAGCGAGGAGATGGGCATTTCCATACGCGACGTAACGCGAGAGATGTTGGGATCGGCAGAGCGAGTGAAAATCACGCGCAAGCGCACCATTATCTCAGGTGGACAAGGAGATGCTTCTCGCATAGAGGAGCGCGTAGCCGAGCTCAGGCACCGCGCGCAAACTACTGAGTACGACTTCAACCGTAAACGCCACGCTGAGCGCTTGGCCTCCTTTGTCTCAGGCGTTGCAACCATTGCTGTGGGTGGTGTAACAGAGGCAGAGCAATGGGAGCGCAAGATGCGTGTTGAGGACGCCGTCAATGCGGCGCGCGCAGCCTTTGAGGAAGGTGTTGTTGCCGGTGGTGGCATTGCGCTTTTGGCAGCTGTGCCAGCGCTTGAGCAGCTTGCGGCCACACATGATGGCGATGAGCGTTCGGGTGTTTTACTTGCCCTTGATGCCTGCAAAGCGCCCCTCATTACGATTGCTAAAAACGCTGGTGTAAGCGGTAGTGTGGTTGCAGAAAAGCTCAAAGAGCAGCCTCAAGGTTGGGGCTTTGACGCAGCGACTCATGCTTACGTCGATATGTTCGAAGCGGGCATTATCGACCCTGTGCGCGTCACTCGCTCAGCAGTTGAGGCCGCGTTTTCTGTTGCTGAGACCCTCTTGCTCACAGAGGTAAGCATCACAACAGGAGAGCCAGAAGTAAGTCTCGCCGAGAAGTTCCATGTTGGAGGCGCTCAATGACAAACGATGATAAATGGCGTGCCTACGTCCTTGCCTACGATATTGAAGCCCCCCAAGATGAGGTTGAGGAGGAGCTCTATCGCATTCGAGCAGACCTGAAACATCGAATGGTTTATGAGCAGATGAGCGGGGGAGAGGCGCATTACTTCCCTGAGGCAGAGCTCGACGCACAAAAAGATGAGCTGGTGGAGGCGGCCATCTTTGAGGTCAAGGAGCAACGCGTCCTGAAAGACCTGGCTCAGAAACTCTCTATAGAGGTTACTCCCGAAGAGCTGCTCGCTGAGGGCGAGGCTATCGCCAAAAGACAGGGCTCGACTCTCGATGAGGTCAAGCGCTTTTTTGGCGAAGACTTTACCCTTCTCGAGCGTGACGTGCGCGATCGCAAAATTCGTGTATGGGCCTGTGCGCAATAGCGCAGTAAGGCAATAGCGCAGTAAGGCAATAGCGCAGTAAGGCTGTCCTAATGCAGATTGTATGGCTCCGCTTACTACAAAAATGATACCGTTTACCTGCATGAATACGTAAAACTAGGTACTAAATATACCCATCTATACCCATAACTCGGCAAACGGCAGTAAGGGATACTTTCCTCAAGGTGAATAGCTAGAGAGAAAGGAACTCCCATGGACAAAGAGACACTGTTCGAGATGTCATCAGACAGCCTTGAGGATGTCGAGGATTTCTCTGAGATTATGGATTTGTCGGATAAGGTTGCGGTTGTCTCTGGGTCTGTGGGCCTTGCGCTATTTGTAGTACGTCGTCTTGCTGAGCTTGGCGCCAAGGTTGTTTTTGGTGCTCGGAGCGAGGAGTGGGGCGAGATGGCACTCGAGGCCCTCAATGACCTTGGCTATGAGGATGTTGCCTTTAAAGCCTACGACACACGCAATGTTGTAGAGTCAGAAGAGCTCGTAAAGTTTGCAGAGGAAAAATTTGGTCCTGTTGACATTTGCGTGCCCGTTGCTGCTACCTGGCAAGCTCGTGCATTTCTCGATATGGATGAGGAACTCTACGACGACGTTGTTGATACCGACATGAAGGGTCAGTATTTCCTCGTACAAGCTGCTGCTCGCTCGATGGTACGTGCCAACAAGGGCGGAAAGATTGTTACCATCGCAAGTGTGGCATATAAGGGTCAAGACATGGACAAACTCGCCATGATGAGTCCGTACAACGCCGCAAAAGCGGGTGTTGTTGGCATGACCTACGGCATTGCCAAAGAACTCAAACAATATGGCATCAATGTGAACTGTGTAGCACCGGGTGCTATGGTCACGCCTGGCGCCATCGCCAACTGCCTTGAGACCACCGAGCGCTATGGTCAGGAGTGGCAACACGATCAGATGAGCCTCTCTGAGGCACCGGTCTCATCTTCGCCCGACCAGATGGCGCGCGCAATCGTGTCAATGTGCACGGGCATCTCTGACTTTATGTACGGAACCGTCGTTGAGGTCAGCGGTGGCGCAGGCTTGAGTTTCCAGCAAAAACCATGGAGCTACACCATGGATGGTGGGCTTCACGCATAGACAAACATGTGGCAAGGCCCCGCATACGCGGGAGTAATCGCCTGCAAGGACGCACCATTGCCGGATTGTGGGCACGGCTTCGCGTATGCGGGAGTAATAGCAAGCTAGGCAAGAGAAAGGATGCACCATGGCAATCAGTAGTAAAAGCAAACTCCGTGAGGTTCTCGAGGACGAGCGCGCCGTCGCCATCATCGACGAGTACATCCCAGGCTTTGTGTCTAACCCTGAGCTTGGTCTGGTAGCTGGCATGAAGATGAAGACCTTGCTGAAGTTCACGCAGGTTGGTCTTCCAAAAGAACAGATTGAGGAGATTATCGCACGCCTCGACGCTCTGGATGCATAAGAGAGTAAAAGGGCTCATTGCGGTACTTGCCGCCTGCTTTTCGCGGTGGCACATTATTGTTGCAAGTATTTAAGGAGAAACAATGGCTGACGACAACAAGACTGCCAATATTTCAATGTCAACGCACCACAAGACCCGCAAAAATCTTGCCTATCTGCAGAAGCAGAAGGATGCTGGCGAGAAGCTCGTTCAGATGTGTCCCGCAGAGCTCGGTCCCTTCTTTGCGCTTGCTGCCGAGATGGTAGGCTGCGACATTTGCCGTATCCCGCACATGATGTCTGTTCGCGCTGGTACCACGGCAGAAGAAGATGCCTTTGGTTCTCGCCTCACCATCAAGAAGTTCCGCGAGTATACAAGCGTCATCCACATCAACTTCTACATGCCCATCTCCATGTACGCCGACAAGGTCGACGCTGTTAAGTGGGGCGGAGAGCTTGTCTTCCACGGGGCTGACTCAATGCTGCCCATGGGCGTTACCAACGACGTACTGAAGTTCATGACCGACAACTACATCCCTGTCTTTGGTCACATAGGCGCCATCTCTGGTTGGCAGACCAATGCCACTGGCTATAAGCGTGTTGGCAAGACGGCCGAGGAGGCCTTCAAGATCTTCAAGTGGGGCTATGAGTATCAGGAAAACGGCATGGGCGCAATGACCATTGAGCTCACCCCGATGGAGGTCTCCCAGAAGATTGCCGAGACCCTGCGCGTGCCCGTTATCTCTATCGCTGGCGGTGCCCCCTGTGACGGCTCTGAGATGGTTGACATGGACACCTTCGGCGTCATGCCTAAGCCGGCTAGAAGATATGAGCCATGCTGTTTGCACTGCAGAGCTGCTGCCGTTCCTCTGCGAGGCCTACGCAGACTGGGCCGACATGGTCCGCGATGGTGACTATCCTGAGGACAAGCATGGCTACCACATGGATCCTGAGGAACTCGAGAAGTTCAACGCCATGATGGATAAGTTCGAGGGCTAATCTCTCGACAGCATAAACAATTGCATTGGGCGGCGTACCTTTTGGCACGCCGCCTTTGCGCCATGCTGGCGGTTGTATTCCTTGAGTAGTCTGAGGCTGGGGTGCAGGTATGATTTAGGCGAGGCGTCACCCGAAAAAAGTTTTGCGTGCTAAAAAGTATGTTTCATGTTCGAAATTCCCCTGTGTGGACGGTTTTTGGGGCAACTTTTCTCACCAGCGTTATAGAACGCCTCTCTAAAGCGCAGGTCACAGATGGTGCGTTTCAGACCCCGTAAATCTCGAACCCAAAAAACCGTCCACGGAGGGGATTATCAGACATGAAACGCTCAGTTTACAACGCAAACTTCTCTCTGGCCTAACACAACAACTGTCATTTCGTCATGTATGAGTGATAAAAGCTTGTGATGATACGTGCTTTGGATTCAGTTAAGCAGACGTGACACGTTGCGTTTGAGCCATTGCCGCTTGCCCGATAACGTGTATAAAATTGAGCATGTTTTTTGCTCATTTTTGAGTATTCGTTCGAGATGCTAGAAAGCATAAGGTGATAGCAATCAGCAATCGAGAAGCGGCATGAGTGAAAGGCAAGCGACATAGGTGAAAGAGGAGCAACAAAGGTGGTAGACAAGCGGCATCAGCTCAGGTCAGTTCTTTTGGTACATTAATAGGGTTCATCTCACAGAAAGGGTAGTGCAATGGCAGAAATCAAGTCCGACATTGAAATCGCTCAAGCAGCAACCATGCTTCCAATATCTGAGGTGGCTACCAAAGCTGGTCTTGGAGCAGATCAGCTCGAGCACTACGGTAAGTACAAAGCCAAAGTAGACATCCACTCGCTCAAAGACAAACCGAGTACCGCTAAGCTTATTCTCGTGACAGCTATCAACCCCACCCCTGCAGGCGAGGGCAAAACTACGACGTCTGTTGGTCTGCATGATGCGCTCTGCAAGATTGGTAAATCCTCAATGCTGTGTTTGCGTGAGCCATCGCTTGGTCCTGTGTTTGGTGTTAAGGGAGGCGCTGCTGGTGGTGGTTACGCACAGGTAGTTCCTATGGAAGACATCAATCTCCACTTTACGGGTGACTTCCATGCCATTGGCGCTGCTAACAACCTCATTGCCGCCATGCTCGACAATCATATTAAGCAGGGAAACGAGCTCAATATCGATCCGCGTCGCATCACGTGGCGTCGCTGTGTCGACATGAATGACCGCCAGCTTCGTAATGTTGTTGATGGTCTTGGCGGCATTGCAGATGGCATGCCGCGCGAAGACGGCTTTGATATTACGGTGGCATCTGAGGTTATGGCAGTGTTCTGTCTTGCTACTGACCTTGAAGATCTCAAGGCACGTTTGGGTCGCATGGTCATCGCCTACACCTATGACCGCAAGCCCGTGACCGTCTCAGATATCAAGGCTGAGGGCGCCTGCACAGCTCTTCTCAAAGATGCCATCAAACCCAACCTTGTTCAGACGCTCGAGAACAACCCCGCCTTTGTCCACGGTGGTCCGTTTGCAAATATCGCCCATGGCTGCAACTCGGTGATGGCAACTACCACCGCCATGAAGATGGCAGACTACGTGGTGACTGAGGCTGGCTTTGGTGCAGATCTTGGTGCCGAGAAATTCCTCGACATCAAATGCCGAGCCACCGGACTTGTTCCTTCGGCTGTCGTGATTGTGGCTACCGTACGTGCTCTCAAACACAATGGCGGCGTTGCAAAGGCAGATTTGGGCGAGGAGAACCTCGAAGCACTTGAAGTGGGCATGCCCAACTTGCTGCAGCACGTCTCTAATATCAAGGACGTCTATGGTCTTCCCTGTGTTGTTGCTATCAACGCCTTCCCCACAGACACCAAGGCAGAACTCGACCTTGTTGAGGTAAAATGCCGTGAGCTGGGCGTGAATGTTGCGCTTTCTGAGGTATGGGCAAAGGGTGGCGAAGGCGGAGAACTTCTTGCTAACGAGGTAGTCCGCCTGTGCGATGAGGCATCTGACTTCCACTATGCCTACGAGCTTGACCAAGATATCTACGGCAAGCTGCACGACATTGGCCACAAGGTATATCACGCAGAGCACGTGCTCATGCTTCCCACCGCTGCCAAGAAGGCTAAGGAGCTCGAGGACTTGGGCTTTGGTGAGCTTCCCATTTGCGTTGCCAAGACCCAATATAGCTTCTCTGATGACCCAACCCTGCTTGGTGCGCCGCACGACTTCACGCTTAACGTACGCGACCTCAAGGTGTCGGCTGGTGCTGGCTTCATTGTTGCTTACACGGGCGACATCATGACCATGCCAGGACTTCCCAAAGTGCCCGCTGCTGAGAAAATCGACGTCACTGAAGACGGCAAGATTGTGGGCCTGTTCTAAAGAACGGACTCATGCCTTCGTCTTTCCTTTGGCTTCAAACAGGTCCTCGAAAGGACGCCTTTATGCTCAAGCGCAGTTTCCCGTAGGGACTGTTTGAGCATTGGGCGTAAAGCGTCCTTTCTGTGGAACTCGCCAAGCGGAAAGACGAAGGCATTGGTAGTCCATCCCATGAGAAGGAGACTAAACCATGGCAGAAAAACTGACCGAGCTGAGCTGCGTGGAGTTTGCTGAGCTGCTCGCCGCTAAGGAGTCCGTGCCGGGGGGTGGCGGCGCTGCCGCACTCGTGGGAGCGCTCGGTGTGGCACTCTGTTCTATGGTGGGAAATTTTACAACGGGTAAAAAAACCTATGCGGCGGTAGAGGATGATATCCAGCGCATGCTGATTGAGGCAGAAGCTGTTTGACTTCGCTTGCTCGAGCTTGTAGAACAAGACGCTCAGGCGTTTTTCCCGTTGAGCCAAGCCTACGCTATTCCTAAGGAAGATCCGACACGAGACGAGATTCTCGAGGCTGCTACAAAAGAGGCATGCAAGGCTCCCGTTGAGATGATGAAACAGATTACATGTGCTATCGAGCTGCTCGAAGAGATGGGCGAGAAGGGTTCCAAAATGCTTGTCTCGGATGTGGGGTGCGGAGCACTTTTGTGTCGAGCTGCAATTGAGGCAGCGAGTCTTAATGTATTTGTCAACACGAAGACCTTAGCTGACAAAAGCTATGCGCAAGAGCTCGAGGCAGAGTGCGATGAGCTCCTGACAGAATATGTGCCTCGCGCCGAGGCGTGTGCGGCATCAGTTATGGCACGTATCAGAGGATAGGAGAGACACACATGGCACAAGAATTACGTGGTGCTCCTGTGGCAAATGCTCTTACTGAGGCGCTGAGTGGGCGCGTGGCAGCCCTCAAAGAACAGGGCATAACTCCGACGCTTGCCATCATTCGAGTTGGTGAGCGCGACGATGACCTGTCCTATGAGCGAGGAGCTCTCAAGCGAGCGGAGAAGCTTGGTGTTGAGGTTCGTCAATTTGTTCTTGCTGCTGATTGCACGCAAGAAGAACTCATTGCAGCCATTGATGAGGTCAACCAAGACAGCTCCATCCACGGTTGTTTGATGTTTCGTCCACTGCCAAAGACGCTTGATGAGCAAGCAGCATGCTCGGCGCTCAGTCCCGCAAAAGATGTTGATTGTATTACGGAAGGCTCGCTCTATGGGGTCTTTGCCAACCAGCCCAAGGGCTTTCCTCCGTGTACGGCAGCAGCGTGTCTTGAACTGCTCGACTATTACGGCTACGACCTCACGGGAGCTCGGGTAATCGTGGTGGGGCGGTCTCTTGTCATTGGAAAACCTGTTTCGATTATGCTTCAGGCAAAGAATGCAACCGTTACCATGTGCCATACTCGTACACGCGACCTTGCGGCCGAGTGTTCCAAGGCAGAGATTGTAGTCGTTGCTGCAGGACACATTGGGACGCTGGGTGCAGATGCGGTGGCTCCCGGACAAGTGGTCATAGACGTTGGCATAAACTGGGACGATGAGGCTGGCAAGCTTGTGGGTGATGTTGCCTATGATGAATGTGAGCCAATTGTAAAGGCAATTACGCCCGTGCCCGGTGGGGTTGGTTCGGTTACTACGGCCGTGTTATGCAAGCATGTGATAGAAGCAGCAGAGAGAACGGTGGCAGGATAGATGGCAGATTCAGAGTTGACGTATCGGCCTCTCGACAAACCCCGTGTCGAGGCGGCTATTCGAGAGCTGCTCGCAGCAATGGGAGAAGATCCGGATCGAGAAGGTCTGCTCGAGACGCCCGCACGCGTTGCTCGTGCCTGTGAGGAACTCTTGGGGGGCATGCAAGAAAACCCCGCCGAGCACCTGCTCAAGCAGTTCAATGAGGGTCATAGCGAAGAGATGGTGATTGTCAAAGACATTCCCTTCTCGTCATTGTGTGAGCATCACATTTTGCCTTTTATTGGTAAGGCCCATCTCGCCTACATCCCCAAAGATGGTCGCGTGACCGGCCTTTCCAAATTGGGACGCCTTGTGGATGGTTATGCGCATCGCTTACAGGTACAAGAACGCATGACCACACAGATTGCAGACTCTCTTATGGACGCGCTCAACCCGCGTGGGTGCTTGGTGGTCATCGAGGCAGAGCACATGTGTATGAATATGCGCGGCATCAAAAAGACAGGATCTGTGACCGTGACCAGTGCGGTACGTGGAGTCTTTCGTGAAGATCTTAAAACGCGCGAGGAAGCCTTGCGCCTGTTGGGGGTGAGTGCGTGAGTAGCCTTGAACCAGAAGAGATTGCAGCCCTGCGTCCAGATGCACTTGCACCTGCACAAATCGCCGCCAAGGCGGTGACTGTTGGAAAAGGCAAAGCTACCATGCCTGCGGCACAGGCGTTCGTGTCTGCCATACTTGCAGGTATTTTCATTGGACTTGGCGCAAGCTTCATGCTAGTCGTGAAGGCAGACACCAAGCTTGGCTTTGCTGCCTCATCTGTTTTAGGCGGTTTTGTATTTAGCTTGGGACTCTATTTAGTTGTGACAGCTGGAGCAGAGCTCTTTACCGGCAATAACCTGATGGTGATAGGCGCTCTGCAAAAGGAGTATTCACCAGCTCAGATGCTGAGCCGCTGGGTGCTTGTCTATCTCGGCAATTTGGTTGGTTCGCTGATTCTTGTTGCCCTCATGGCAGGAGCTGACTTTGCAGGTCTTGGCAGCGGAGCTGTGGGCGAGGCGATGGTTCGGGTTGCTCAAGGCAAAGCGACGCTTGCATTTGGAACTGCGTTTTTCAGAGGCGTACTCTGCAATATGCTTGTGTGTCTGGCAGTGTGGTGTAGTTTTGCCACGCGCACGGTTGTTGACAAGCTCTTCTCGGTTGTTACGCCGGTTATGGCATTTGTTGCTTGCGGTTTTGAGCACTGCGTGGCAAACATGTTCTTTTTGCCCATGGGAGCGGTTGCTGCAGCTGCAGGATATGGCGAGGGCGGCGTTGCTTTGCAAGGGATTGCTGCCAACCTGTGTGCATCAACTCTTGGAAACATTGTTGGTGGTGCACTACTGGTAGGTGTGGTCTATTGGTTTGTCTACCTCAAGAAACACGAGGCGTAAGGACTATGGCGTATAGCGTTCCCTTTGACGTACTTCACATGAGTTTTGCTGAGGCAATGCGTGAGCTTCACGAGACTAAGCGCTTTGGTATTCAACCCATGCTTGAGTGCGTCGAAGACATGCTTGAAGAGCTCGGAAACCCTGAGGCAAACTACGACTGCATCCAAATTGCTGGTACTAACGGCAAGACTTCGACGTCTCGCTACTTGGCGAGCATCCTTGCAGGCGAAGGGCTTCGTTCTGCTCTCTATACAAGTCCAGAGCTCGTGAGCTATACCGAGCGCATGGAGATTGCGGGTGTGCCTGTAAGCGAAGAGGTCTTTGCCCACGGTATTGCTGCTGCAGTTGAGAGCGGGCGGCGCATCAATGAGCGTCGTGAGTCAGCAGGCGAGCGCCCCTATGACATTACCGAGTTTGACCTTATTACCGTGGCTGCCCTTGTTGTGTATGCCGAGGCAGGAATTGATGTGTGCGTTCTTGAGTGTGGGATGGGTGGCCGCTGGGATGCAACGAGTGCGGCGACTTCTATCAAGGTGGTGGGGATTACCGGAGTTGGACTTGACCATACTCACGTTCTTGGAGATACGGTCGAGGCAATAGCGGCAGAAAAAGCGGCCATTATCAAGCCGAATCGTCGCTGTGTGCTTGGTGTGGGAACAGCAGCTCCTGCCTCAGTTGAGCAGGTGTTTCTCGAGCGCTGTCGTGAGATGTGTGTGGAGCCTGTAGTGCTTCGTCCTCGTTATGCACGTGATGTTGAAGGTCTTGTTCTTGACAGCACATGGAGCGAGCGGACAGAGTTTTCTCGTATCCTGTTTGAAATTGATAGCAGACCAAGCTCGTTAGGAGCACCCCTCATCTTTAGCGCCGAGACACCCTATGCCTGCTATGATGGGCTTCGGGTGATACGCCCGAGCTATCAGGCAGCAAATATCACCCTTGCTATTACGCTGGCAGAACAATACCTTGGATGTGCTTTGAGCAAGGATGCACTGACTGAGTCGCTTGTTGCTTGTCCCACACCGGGGCGTTTTGATGTGAGGCGTTCTGAGCCTCTGGCGCTTATCGATGCTTGTCACAACCCGCAGTCGGTTGAGGTGTTTTTGACAGCAGTTCGTGCAATTGAGCCAGAGGTGAGTCGCAGACCTGCACTTTTGTGTGCAGCTTTGGCAGACAAAGATGTTGCTGGAATGGTGCAACTCTTAGCTGGTGAGTTTGAGCAGGTCTATGTGACCCAGACAACTTCTGATCGGGCACTTGCAGCAGGCGAGCTCAAAGGGCTTTTTGAGGAGGCCGGAGTTTCGGTACGTGCTGAGTTTGATACCGTTGAGGAAGCGGTGCGTGAGCTGGCAGATGTTGCCTACATTGCCTGTGGCTCCATCACGCTTGCGGGTGAGGTTGCAGCGCTGCTGTAGTATCACAGTGGCTAGGCTAGCTAGTATGTTGGCAGGGCACCAATGCCGTATTGCGGCTACCGTGCGGCAATTCTGCGGATGCCCTGCAGGTTCGAGGCCTCCTCGAGCACTGCGATTATGTCGGGGGCTTGGTAGAAGGCTCCACGCTTTGCGTTACCTACCTTCGCGAGGATGCCCCGCTCACAGGCCAGCTCAATGAGGTTCCGAGCAGCCCGCTCAGTAATGCCGAGATGCGATGCCACATATGCGACGTCGACCACTGGCTGCTCGACAAGGAGGGCGGGAAGCCGATGTGATGCAGAGCTCGCACGGTCCGTGTTCTCATATGACCATTCGGCAAGAATCTCGTCAACATCAGACGTGATGCGAGATCCGATGACAACGGCGAGCTCGAGCGCATCTGCGAGGCACTCGATTATCGGCTCTATAGCCCCGTCGTGGTAGGCTTCGAGTGCGTTCATGTAGCGCTTAACATCGTGCAAAAGTCCGGCTGACACTGGAAGCATCGTGTGTAGGAGAACTTCATCTCGAGAAAGCATTCGGTGCAGCAATGCTCGGCCAGTGCGTCCGTTGCCATCTGTAAACGGGTGAATGGTCTCGAACTGCGCATGGAATATAGCCGCCTTCACAATCGGCGGGATATCCTCGCGCGCCACGAATACCATGAGATCTTCTAGGCATGTCTGCACGCGGTTGGCATGTGGGGGTACGAACGTCGCTCCGTGCGGGCTGTAGGGCGTTCCTCCAATCCATACCTGTTCTTTGCGCAAGCGGGATGTCTCGCCTGTGCTCCTCATAAGTACTGCGTGGATGGCACAAATGGAGTCTATACGCATCTCTCCGTACTGTCCAAGCGCCTCGCGCATCGCAGCAACGTTGCTGGCGACCATCAGTGCGTTGGCCGGCGCCTTGTCACTCAACTCAGCAAGCGCGACATTGCGCACGCTCGAGGTAAGCCGTTCAATCTGCGAGCTCGACGACGACTCGCTGCGGAGCAAAAGTGCAGGTAGAGCGTAGTTGCGAGTTGCTTGCGCGGTGTCGAAGCGGGCGAGGGAAACCTCCACCTCGGTAATACGCTGCACCAAAGGCGCGGGAATTTCCACAGGAAGCGCGGCGATGCTGGCGGGGACTGCCGCCTCGTAAGTCGGCAGGATTTTTCGTCTACGGCTCTTGGGAATAAGAAGCAGTTCGTCGGAATTGCGCTCCCAGTTGCATGTTTCGTATGTGACGCCTGGCCACATTGCTTCTCCTTGGTATTCGGTATAGTCTTGCTCGTTCTTACGGAAGTGTATCGTATTTCACTTCCGTTAATGATGCAAACGAGGATTTACAGCAGCGCTACTTTGTGCGTCCCTGTCGAGCAGTGCGAGCAGAGGGAAGTCTTACCACAAACAAGCAGCCACCTTCCTCAGATGCCTGAACACACACATTGCCACCCATAGACTCAGCAGCATGTTTGACAATAGCCAGACCAAGCCCCGTGCCGCCCGTTTGTCTCGACCGCGACGAATCGATCCGATAAAAGCGCTCGAAGATTCTCTCGTATGCTTCTTTGGGAATTCCCGGTCCGTCATCTGCAACAGATAGCATGAGTTGGTCGCCTTCAAGAGCAAGTTCGACCTGGATATGGCCGCCGCCTTTGCCGTGGCGTATAGCATTGTCAATCAAGTTGTATACCATTTGTTCGGCGAGGCGCTCTTGGCCTTGAATGAGTGCCGGCATGATGAGTCGCAGATCAACAGAGATGCCACGACTTTCTGTAGCCGTCTTGAGACGAAGGCTCGCACGTTCGCATACGCGGGATAAGTCAAAGGTGATGGGGTTGGTATCAACTGGCTCGTCGAGTCGCGATAACGTTAGTACGTCGTCGATGAGGCGTCGCATGGACTGGGATTCTGTGCGGATGAGGCCGGCGAATCGCTTGGTGTCTTCCTGGGAAGTCGAGCCGTTTTCAATAAGCTCGGCATATCCACCAATAACCTGCAACGGCGACTTCATCTCATGGCTCACGTTGCCGGTAAATTCACGACGAAGCACCATTGCCTCTTTGAGCTGGTCGTTTTGGTTTATCAACTCGTTTCTCTGCACATCTAAGCGTTCGAGCAGCGGTTCTATCTCTATGTATGCGTCGCTTTGGAGGGGATGCTCCAAATCAATTGAAACGAGCGGTTCTGATATGCGCTGCGTCATAATTCTTGACAACAACAACGAGAACAGCGTTGCTAAGGCGGCAATGATTATGAGTGGCACCAGAAGGCTTCCCACATACGAGGGGAAAGATACTCGTGTTTCTGAGAGGCGAAGGATGGTATCCGACGTATCGAGAACACAGGCGGCATAGAGCGTGTCGGTGCCTGTTGTCTCGGAACGCCTCATAGTCACAGCACTACGGTGTTTACGTGCGGCAACAATCTCTTCTCGGTCTGCATGGTTTTTGAGGCTGAGGTTATCAAGCTCACTGTCAAACAGAACGGTGCCATCAGCGCCAATAAGGGTAATGCGCGTGTCGGCTAAATTGCAGGCTTTGAGCTCATGAGAAATCTCTGCCTCACTGAGGCTGCCAAACTCATCTGCATAGAGTTCGGTTTGCGTTCTCAAGCGATGCTCAGCATGACCTTCATAGACAGTCCAGCTCGCTACAACAACGGCTATGACTGCAATAATAGAAACAGCCGTGAGTGGCTGCATGCGTACCTGCCCAAGGTGCGGCGGGCGTCGCCCAAGACAGTCGAGGCGTACCGAGCGTCGCTCGAGTGCCTGATCGGCTACTTGGAAACCGAGCGCGGGATGGCCCGAGAGGACATCGGGGTTCTACGCGTTCGCGACAGACAGCATGATGGAGCGAGCCGTCCGCGCTGCTGCACCCGAATCCGTTGCTGCGTTCAGAGACGTAGCACCGGAAAGGATGTCGACTCTCTTCAGCCTCAGGTAATCGTGGCGGAGCCACATGGACCCTCCGGCATACAGGGCACATCATCGTCGTTCGCCATGGATTCACAAATATGTGATTCACTAATTTGTGAATCCATGCTACAATGCCATCGTGTCGACACAGGAGGTGAAGAATGCTCACGGAATTGGGAAGGTACCTGCGGGCGCTCAGGGAGCAGAGCGGCGAACTGCTCAAGAACATGGCCGATCGCCTATCGATGTCCCCGGCAATGCTGTCGAGCGTCGAGAACGGCAGCCGGAACGTGCCGAAGGAGTTCGTCCCGAAGATTGTCGGGGAATACGGACTCGACGCGTCTGAACAGGAGAAGCTCGGCTTGGCAATCGCCAGGACAAAGGAAGAGGTTGCTGTGAGCCTTAAAGGGCTGTCACAATCTGACCAGCGCCTCGCGTTCTCCTTCGCCAGGCGGTTCTCGGAGCTGGGCGACGAGGACAAGGACAGCATTAAGCGCATCTTGGAGAAGGGCGGTGAGGACCGATGAACCACTATGCAGACGGCGTGGAGGTGCCACCGTGCAGTGTGGCCGACCTGCGAAGGCTTGCGACGCAAATCAGAATGACGATAGGCCTGACTGACGACAAGCCCTTCCCGGTCGGCCACTTCATCGAGTACGTCCTGCCGAAAATCTACGACGACTTCGCGCTCGAGATCCTCCCGAAGCAGCTGCTCGGCGAGAAGCACGGCGAAACATTCCCCAACAAGCACCTCATGCGCCTGAGGGAGGACGTCTACATCGGGATCTGCGAGGGGGACGGGCAGCATCGGTTCACTGGCATGCACGAATGCTCGCATCTTATCTACCACGAAGGGGTCCCCCTGTCCCTGGCCCGCCGCAGCGCAAAGCATCTCCCAGCCTTCCGCAACTCGGAATGGCAGGCCGATGCCCTGGCGGCCGAACTGCTGATGCCGTACGGGGCGGTTAAGGATATGAGCCCTTGGAAGATCGAGCTGCTATACGGCGTATCGCACAGCGCGGCGCAATGCCGGAGGAACAAGATTGACAAGGAGGTGATGCGGTATCAATACGTGAAGATATAAGAGGCGCTCCTGATCGCTGCTGGAACAGCTGGTCAAAGCGCCCCTCGTCGGATCGGTATATGCGATCCTGTGACAAGAAGCATTATGCCACATCCGGCGAGCAGTCGAGCAATCATTACGAACATCTGCTTGAAAGGAGGGCATAATGCCTTCTACGGAGAGACTCGTCCCAGAGCCGGACGAGAACCCCCGGCCTCGCAAGAGGCCGGCACACCACGCTCGCGACGTGTTCCATGCCTGGATGCTGGAGGGGGCCGAATACGCAAAGCCCCTGGGAATGCCCAAGCTCGCACCCGTCCATGTCGACCCCGGCCGCCTCGTCGCGTTCTCGGATGCGATGGATCCGAAGTGGCGCGACTTCGACTGCTTCGTCCATTTCTTCGAGGATGATTGCAGGATCGAGCGCTTCTGGGGCAACCCGAAGGCCTACATCAACAAGCTGGGCAAGTTCCAGGGGGTCGTCGGCCTTGACTACAGCGTGTGCTGGGACTTCCCGGTGGCGCTGAAGGGCT
>JAFUCQ010000078.1 GCA_017459605.1 Atopobiaceae bacterium | reverse complement strand
TCCCAGAGCCGGCGTGCCGCACGCGCGCTTCGTCCACCCCAGAGCCGCCACGTTTCACGCGCGCTCGGTCCGTCCCAGAGCCGGCGTGCCGCACGCGCGCTTCGCCCGCCCCAGAGCCGCCATGTCGCCCATCCGCATGGGACAAACCATCCTCAGCCAACCCCACAGCATCAGTACTCTCGCGGCGCAGTTTCTTCTTCAAAAAAGCCAACCATCCCATTCGGACTCACTTCTCACTTCTGACAAATGTTACGCTCACACTCACATTTCTACCTTTCAGGGAATTGTCTCCATTATCTCTCGATAATAACCGAGGTTTTGATAGGAAATTGCGTGCATATCAGGCTCATCTCGGTTATGCTACTAATATGGTATCAATTAAGCCAAGGAGGTAGGCAATGAGCAAGATTGTTGTTGTTGGCGCTAACCACGCGGGTACTGCTGCAATCAACACCATCATCGACAATTATGAGGGGAATGAGGTTGTTGCTTTCGAGGCCAACTCGAACATCAGCTTCTTGGGCTGCGGTATGGCCCTGTGGATTGGTGGTCAGATTTCCAAGCCCGACGGCCTGTTCTATCAGACTCGCGAGGAGTTTGAGGCTAAAGGTGTGAGCTTCCACACCGAGTGCGGAGTAGACCGCATCGATTATGACGCCAAGAAAGTTTATGGCACCGACAAAGACGGCAACGAGGTAGTCGAGGACTATGACAAGCTCATTCTTGCCACTGGTTCTCTGCCCATCATTCCGCGCTTTGAGGGCGGCGACCTCGAGAACATCCAGCAGGTCAAGCTCTTCCAGAACGCTGTCGACGTTGTCGAGAAGCTCAAGGATCCCGCAATCCAGCGCGTCGCAGTTGTTGGCGCTGGATACATTGGCGTTGAGCTTGCAGAGGCTTTCCAGCGTCACGGCCGCCAAGTCACCCTTATCGACATGGCTCCCACCTGCATGAGCACCAACTTTGACCCTGAGTTCAGTGAGCTCATGGCCAAGAACATGGCAGACAACGGCATAGACCTCCGCTTTGGCGAGGGTGTCCAGCGCTTCGAGGGCGAGAACGGCAAAGTCACCAAGCTCGTTACCGACAAGAACAGCTATGACGTTGACATGGTCTGCGTATGCATTGGCTTCCGTCCCAACACCTCACTCGTTGAGGGCGCTGGCATCGAGACGCTTCCCAATGGCGCTATCCTTGTTGACCACACCCAGAAGACCACCCGCGACGACGTCTACGCGGTAGGCGACTGTGCAAGCATCTTCAACAACTCCGATAGCGGCAAGCCAGGCTACATCGCCCTTGCAACCAACGCTGTTCGTTCCGGCATCATTGCTGGTCACAACATCTGTGGCACCACCGTTGAGGGCCCCGGCGTTCAGGGCTCCAGCGCCATTTGCATCTTTGGTTACAAGATGGCAGCTACCGGCCAGTCTGCTGTTGCCGCCGAGAGGAACGGCTACGATGTGGCCGTCAGCGATTACGTTGGCATCCAGAAGGCAGCCTTCGTCGAGGAAGAGAACCCCGAGGTCAAGATTCGCCTTGTCTACGACAAGACCACGCGCAAGCTCCTTGGTGCTCAGATGGCTTCCACCTATGACATGTCCGCTGGTATCCACATGTACTCGCTCGCCATCCAGGAGGGCCTGACTGTCGACAAGCTCGCACTGCTCGACATCTTCTTCCTCCCGCACTTCAACGAGCCGTACAACTACTACACCATGGCTGCCTATCAGGCAATGCTCGCTGACAAGTAGTCAAAAACAGCCATACACTCAACTGGGTTGCTTCTAAATCCAGTTTGCTCAAAAGTTAATAATCGAAAAGGGATTGAGGACGCGTGTTCTCAGTCCCTTTTCGGTGTTATCATGAGATTAATGTGAGTTGAGCTTGGAACTCGCGTAGAATGCGAGCCCCACGTGAGGTTCGCAAGAAGAGCTGCGGTCGTGCACGTGAGGGCTCTCAGGGGTACACTACAAACAAAACTACGTCAGACGAAGGGGCGTCGTGGACAACAAGGACACATCTGAGCAGGTGGTCGATCTGAGTGAGGTCGAGCTCAATCGCTACATCGAGCAGACCAATGAGGTTCGTGACCTTTCGTCTCCACAGATTCGTGACCTTGACAGTGCTGACGACTATCGTATCCAGCTGCTCGAGAACTTCTCTCGAATTGGCATGATAGCCCTCGACAACGGAGAGATTCTCTCAAAGCATTTTTTCCCGGCAATCAATTCAGACGAAGAGCTTGGTACTGAAACAGTCGCGCGTATGAGGCGCTTTTCTCAGATGCTCGTCAACGCCTACCAGCTCAACAATGTTGATAGCCCCATCGTCTACCAGCAGGCAATTCGCATTCTCAAAGAGGCAGATGCCATCGACAACGACAGAGCGCGCATTATTGCGCTGGACGAGGTAGTGAGCGCCTCGTACGTCATGATGAACATGACCCTTCGTCTGTTGCCGGTAAGTGATGTGTGTTACGAGTATTGCAAGGTGGGTTTTGAGGCAGCAACGCGCATGCTTGATTATCTCGACAAGGAGCGCTTTGTCCAGCTTGATGATGAGATGAAAGAGTATGTGCTTATCAATTCTCGCTACATTCGTGTGGTCTCTGAGATTGATGGTGCTCTCGGAACTCCCGAGCAAAATGCACGCGCATTTCAGCTCATGATGGATGCTTTCAAGATTTATGAAGACCCCTTCTATCACGAGCAGCTCCCTGACTACAACTGGAAGCTGCATCTGTTCCGTATCCTTGAGTACATTGCTAGCTTTACCGATCTCAACAACAGCAAGGGATACAACGCTGAGCAGATTAAAACCATTTATGAGTACACCCTTCAGATGAAAGAACTCTACGACTCTGAGGATGACTACTATCGGCAGGTACACGTTACCAGCGTGATGGACATTTATTACTATAGAAACTCGTATTTATCAGGAGCTATGAGTCTTGAGGAGTACAAAGATAAGCTCGTCTCGCTCATAAACACTGATTTTCGAGAGAGCGAATCGAGCGACATTCCGCTCATTATGTTGCACGCTCCGCTCGAGTATATCTTGGTGCTTGACCCAGACAATTTAAGTGCAGAAGAGGAGCGTCAGCTCAAAAGCTACTACAGCCGCCTTATTAGCTACATGCACCAAACGCCAAAGAAAGACCGGCTGAGCTTTTTGCTCACCTATCTGGCGCTCATTTTGAAGAACTACATTGAGTTACCGGTCGGCCCTGATTTTGAGACCTTTGGACTCTCGGTCATCGCAGCACTTCATCCGCCTACCTATGTGCACACCTTGAGCGTGGCAGATTTTTCCAAGAATCTGACCCATCACCTGCTCAGAAAGAATCCCGAGGTGTTCATTGGGTCATTTGATT
The DNA here is from genome assembly GCA_017459605.1 of Atopobiaceae bacterium. Classification (GTDB taxonomy): domain Bacteria; phylum Actinomycetota; class Coriobacteriia; order Coriobacteriales; family Atopobiaceae; genus RGIG4373. Next base: position 6,328 of record JAFUCQ010000078.1, on the reverse strand, counting down.
GTACGAGTGTTGATGACGTGCTTGCTCATGCGGCTGAGATTGAAGACTTTGCCTATCACGCAGCTCTTTGTCACGACTTTGGTAAGCTCCTCATTGCAGAGACAATTCTCACCTACGGACGAAACCTGCTCGACGACGAGTTTGGCTATATCAAGTCTCACCCCTCAATTGGTGCCTATCTCTTGGAGCGCTTTGAAGATACCGCTCCGTATGCAGATGTAGCGCGCGGACACCACCGGTGGTTTAACAACAAAGGCGGCTATCCCTTTGATTTTGATATTGATGCAAGTCCTTATAAGCCCATCATTTCGGTTGTTACGGTGGCAGATTGTCTCGACGCTGCTACCGATACCGTAGGAAGAAGCTACAAAAAGGGGCTGTCGTTTGAGGACTTTGCAGCAGAACTCAAAGAGGAGTGTGGTACACGCTATGCACCCTATGTCGTTGATTTGTTTGATGATCCCAAGGTGTGTGCAGAACTTGAGCAGCTGTTAGAAACAGAGCGAGACAAGAACTATCGCGAAGCCTACTTTGTTCTGAAACGTTACGAGGCAAACTAGGCTGGCTTCTGAAAGGCCACGAGGTCAACAAGGCTGGCTTTGGAAGCGCCGTGAGGTCACAAGGCTGGCTTTGGATTGATGGGGACAGGAATCAAAAAAAAGGGGGAACGCAACATGAAGATTACTGGTTTGAACCCAACAATACTTACTTCTGATTTGGAGTCTATGCGGCGTCTCTTTGAAGACTTGGGATTTGAGCGAAGGCATGAGCGTGAAAACATCTCAAGCGAGTTTGACAACTCTGCTGTGGATACAAGCATTCGAATGAAGAGTGAGGATGGATTCACGGTAGACATCAACAGTTTTGAAGGAATCCCCCGGGATGAAACACTCATCAGAATCAACGTTGACGATTTTGATGAAGCCTATCAATTCTTGGAGGAGCACGGTTTCCGCAATTTTATGGGCGAAGGGAACCTGCTTGTAACACCATTTCTCAAAGGTGCCCACATGGAGTCGCCATCAGGCTTTGGCATCATGCTCATGCAGCATCTTAAGAGCTGACACTGCCGCAAATCGTGATTGACGTTATCTCCATGGGACAAATTGTGCCCCCCTCGAGGTATACACAATTTCTTCTCGGATAACTGTGTCCCCCTACAGGTATACAGAGTTTCGGACCGTAAAAAAATGACCTGCGGTTTTGTCAGCCGGAGTCAACAAAACCAAAAACTGTGCCTACCTACAGGTATACAGAGTTTCGGGTCGGATAATCGTGCCCCCCTCGAGGTATACACAATCTCTGAGGACTAAAACGGCACCGCCTCGGCACCACCTAAGTCCCCACGTAGGCTAGCCGATGGCACGTCATACTACAATATTGAGGAAGAATGTCTTCAGGTAATTGTTCTGTGGCATAATGACTGAATGCAATTTTTGGAGGTGTTTAAAATCACTCGTATTCTGTTTGTATGTCACGGCAATATCTGCAGGTCAACCATGGCGCAATATGTTATGCAGCATATCGTTGATGAGCGTGGCTTGTCTCGTCAATTCGAGATAGACTCAGCTGCCACCAGCCGAGAAGAAATTGGTGCAGGAGTCCACCGAGGCACGCGCAAAAAGCTTGCCGAGAAAAACATCGCCTGCGGTGACCATCGGGCTCGTCAGATGACGCGAGCCGACTATGACCACTATGACCTCATCATTGGTATGGACTCAGAAAACATGTGGGGGATGAAGCGCATTGCTGGCGGAGACCCAGAGGACAAACTTCACTTGCTGCTCGACTGGTCGAGCCATCCTCGAGGCATTGCAGACCCATGGTATACAGGTGATTTTGATACGACCTTTGATGATGTGTGGGAAGGCTGTACGACACTTCTTAACTCACTCAGCTGATTTACACAAGGCGACATGATTGTGCAGGGGATGTGTACCCCTGCGAATTGTTGTCGACTTGCTTCGCTACACTAGAGCCCGAAAAAACCAAACGACTTACAAGGAGCTTTCATGCCCGTAGATTTTGATTCACTCAATCCTGCCCAGCGCCAAGCAGTTATGTACACTTCGGGACCGCTTCTCGTTCTTGCAGGTGCCGGTTCAGGAAAAACTCGCGTTCTCACCCAGCGTATTGCCAATATGGTCTTGAATGAGGGTATTGCTCCGTGGCAAATCCTAGCCATTACCTTTACCAATAAAGCTGCAGCTGAGATGCGTGAGCGCCTTGAGGGTCTCATCGGCTATAACATGCGCGGTATGTGGGTGTGTACCTTTCACGCCATGTGTGTTCGCATGTTGAGAGAAGACGGGGAGCGCCTTGGCTATCGCTCGAACTTCACTATTTATGATGACGATGACTCCAAGCGTCTCGTCAAAACCATTATGGAAGAGTTCAACATTGACCCAAGGCATTTTCCCATCAACATGATTCGAGGCAAGATTAGCTCTGCGAAGAATGCCTTGATTGATGCAGACGAGTTTTCAAGTCAGGCAGATAGTCCCCAAGAGCTGGTTGCCGCACGTGTGTATCGTGAGCTTGAGCGAAGGCTCGAGCGTGCCAATGCCATGGACTTTGATGACTTGCTCAAAAACGCCTACAGGCTCCTGAGCCAACACACAGATGTTCTCGAGCGCTATCAGGGTCGCTTTATCCGTATCTCGGTTGATGAGTACCAAGACACCAATCACGCTCAGTATGAAATAACAAAACTGCTGGCTCAAAAGCACCGTTGCCTGATGGTTGTTGGAGATGATGACCAATCAATTTACTCGTGGCGCGGCGCAGACATCTCCAATATCTTGGATTTTGAGAAAGACTATCCCGAGGCACTTGTGATTAAGCTTGAAGAAAACTATCGCTCAACAGGACATATTTTAGGTGCTGCAAATGCGGTTGTAGCTAAAAACTCACGGAGAAAAGCCAAGCGCCTCTATACCTCAGAGGGCATGGGCGAGCGTGTCAAGGTGTACCAAGCGGCTGATGAGCGAGATGAGGGTCGCTGGATTGCATCACAGATCGAAAAGCTCCACCGAGCAGGCCTTTCATACGATGACGTGGCGGTGTTTTATCGCATCAACGCTCAGTCGCGTATTCTTGAAGATATGATGCTTCGAGCAGGAGTTCCCTACAAGATTGTTGGTGGAACACGCTTTTTTGACCGAGCAGAGATTCGTGATGTCATGGCCTATCTCAAACTCGTGGTCAATCCTGCAGATGATGTGAGCGCCCGTCGTATCGTTAACAGTCCACGCAGAGGTATTGGTACCAGCTCACAAGAAAAGGTTGCTCAGTATGCAATGCAGCGTGGTATTTCCTTTTTTGCTGCAGCTCAGGAGTGCGTGGCAGAGACGACGCTCTTGCCTGCAAAAGTGCGAGCAGCTCTGGGAAGTTGGACTTCAGGCATCGAGGCAGCACGTCACTTTTCTGGAGAGCTGTCAAAGGTCATCGAGCAGATTATCGACTCACAGGGAATTATCGAGGCGCTGAAGTCAGAGGGTACGGTTGAGGCGCAGGGAAGAATCGAGAACATCGAGGAATTCCTGAGCGTTGCCACCGAGTTTGACGAGACGCACAGCAATGTGCAGCAAACTCTTGAGAGCTTGGCTCAGCTTCGAGCGGCAGGCGCTCTCGACTATGAAGAAGGTTTTGCTCCTGCTATTCGTCCTGATACAAGCCCTCTGCCAGAAGATGTGTCGGAGCTCTCACCACTTGCTTCTGAGAAGCTCCCAGCCTTTATTGAGTGGCTGGCTTTGCGCTCTGATCTTGATAGCTTGGCGGGACAAACTCACGCTATCACGATGATGACGGTTCACTCGGCAAAGGGTCTCGAGTTTGATACGGTCTTTGTGGCAGGGCTTGAAGAGGGGATGTTTCCCTATTCATCGTATCGAAATGACCCCACGTCGATGGAAGAAGAGCGCCGCCTTGCCTACGTGGCAATCACGCGAGCACGCCGCAATCTTTTCTTGAGCAATGCGGTAACGAGAAGAAGTTATGGCTCTACACAAGCCAATCCAGTGAGCCGCTTTATTCGTGAGATTCCCGAGGAACATCTTGAGCTCACCGGAGTGGGTTCCGACGGCTTTACCGGTACCGGTTGGGCAAAGCGTGGAGACAGGCGCGGAACCTTTGGCAGTGGTCAGGGCTCTGAGATGTATGGTGGCAGGGTGTTTGGTTCTGCCACTCGTTCGAGCGGGCTCAAATCACGAGGGACAGACTCACGGTCTGTCGCGGAGTCTGAAAATAGCGGACTTGACGTTGTGCTGAATGTAGGTGACAAAGTGTCACATAAGACCTTTGGCCCTGGTGTTGTTAAGTCTGTACAGGGAGATGCCATCGAGGTACACTTTTCACGTACGGGCAAGACAAAAAAGCTGCTCAAGTCCCTTGCTCCTCTCGTAAAAATTGAGGAATAAGCATGGAAGCTCTCACATCAAATACATGGGTTGTACAAGCGGTCAGTGTAGCGGTTATCATTGTGGTTGCGCTGCTCATACAGCTTGTGGCGGTTCGGGCAATGAGGCGCGGTTTTGAAGCTGCTCGTATTGCTCATGCGTCGATTTTTGTAAACATGGTTCGCGCTCTGATTTGGTTCGTTGCGCTCTTACTCATAGTTGAGGCTATCTTTGGGGTAGAACCCACGGCTTTTATTGCAGCTCTTGGAGTTACATCTATTGTCATCTCATTTGGTCTGCAAGACACGGTATCAAATCTCTTTGGTGGCATTATCCTCATGACAAGTCGTGTCATTGGTATTGGAGATGTCATTAAAGTGGGAAATGCCCTTGGAACAGTAAAAGACATTACGTGGAGAAGCACGGCGGTTGAACTTCGGGATGGCAACACTGAAATCATTCCCAATTCGGTATTGAGCAAGGCCTCACTTACTCGCTATACAGAAAAGTCTGCTTGCGCCGCTACGGTCAACTTTTCTGTGTGTCAAAGAGCCGATGCAAGCGCCGTAGAACAAGAGATCATTGCATGTGTTGAGCGTGTTTTGGGCGAGCATCTTCGCTCAGATTATCCTATGCAGGTTCGCTTTGGAGATCTTGATGCTTACGGTATCAACGCAAAGGTGACTGCTTTTGTTAAAGACACAATGTCGCTAACAGATGCGCAAGATATGATATCTCGAGAAATTTCAAAGATGCCGTGGCTTGCTAATGCCCTCCATTCCGAAGGACAATAAATTCACAGGCGGATTAAACGCTGTGCAAGCTAAACTCTGTGGCAAGGAAATAATTGGCGGCGGGAAGTTTGGAAAGGACGCGGTGCATGCGGTTTGGAATCATTGGTGCCATGCAGGAAGAAGTTGAGCTTTTGCGGGAGCACATGGAAAACGTTGAGGTTGACAAGTTCGGCAAGTTCCGCTGCGTGACGGGAACTCTCGCAGGAAAAGATGTAGTTGTCTCCTTTTGTGGGATGGGAAAAGTTGCCGCTGCCTCAATGGCGCAGATGTTTATCAACCGCTATAACGTGACCCATCTCATATTCACGGGTGTAGCAGGTTCTCTTGACGCATCGATTGATATTGGAGATTTAGTCATATCAAAAGATTGCGTTCAGCATGACCTTGATGCTACCGGTCTTGGATGGCAGCCGGGACAGCTTCCAGACTATAATCCTCCGATTATTGCCATTGAGGCAGATGAACAGCTGTGCTCATTGGCACAGATTGCTGGGCGCAAAGCAGCTCCAGATGTGGGGATTCATGTTGGGCGTATCGCAACAGGCGATCAGTTTGTTGAGTCTCAGGAAGTGAAGACAGCCATTGTCAATCAGTTTGGCGCTCTGTGTTGCGAGATGGAAGGCGCTGCAGTTGCTCAAGTTGCGTGGCTCAATGATGTTGCGTTTGTGGTTGTGCGTGCCATATCAGATAAGGCAGACGGCTCAGGTGAAGCAGACTTTAGAACCTTTTTACCTGCTTCAGCACGCCGTTGTGCATCGCTCGTTGAGGAGATGCTCAAACTCATGTGAGCATGCACGCAGGCAAGCATAGATACCAGCAAGCATTTCCGTGGTAAGGAGGCCAGCAATGCCAGCATTTGAACAGATATGGCGTGGCGTGCTGCTCTGTGTAGTCATTTCAATTCCTTGTTGGTTGCTTGGTCAAGCCGTTCCTGTGGTGGGTGGACCCATCTTTGCTATTGTGGCAGGTATGGTTGTTGCCCTCTTTTTACCTGCTCGTGAGAGTTTTGCAGAAGGCATCTCGTTTAGCTCAAAGAAGCTCTTGCAACTTGCCGTGATTCTTCTTGGTTTTGGTCTTGACCTTGGTGTGATTGTAAAAACAGGTATTCAGTCACTGACCATCATTCTCACCACTATT
>JAFUCQ010000077.1 GCA_017459605.1 Atopobiaceae bacterium | reverse complement strand
TGGGCGTTTGGGGGATTGGTCGGCAACACGTTGCTTCAGCGTATTGTAGCGCTGTTCGATGCCAGCAAACGCCTCGTTGGCCTCGCGCTCCCGTCCGATGAACAGGGCGACGAAGCATGGCTTGAGTAATCTCAGGCGCATAGGCAAGGTGGGTGAGCTTGGCATCGTCAACCTCAATGCCTGCTTGAGCCAGCTTTCTGTCGAGCTCAGATTTGAGCGCGTCTGATACCTCTTCGATGTTGGTACGCAAGGTGATTGAGTTGGGATTGTCGTCTTCATCTTCCATGTGGTCGTAGGCATAGACGCTTGCAACATGGCGAAGCGCGGTCTCGGTTTGCATGGAAACAAAGCTCTCGTAGTCATCAACATCAAAGACCGCCTTGGCGGTGTCTGCCACATGCCACACAACGACAGTTGCAATCTCAATGGGGTTTCCCATCTTGTCGTTGACCTTGAGAACGTCGCCGTTTAAGGTGCGCACACGCGTTGAAATCTTTGAACCGTGTACATGAGACTCACCATGGCTTGAGTGCTTGAGCTTGCCATTCTCGAGATGAAAGCTACTATTGCCGCCAGAGCTGGCGCCAAGGCTTCGAGAATAGAAAGGATTTGCCCAGCGCAGGCCCTCTTCTCGCACCGTTCCGACGTATTTGCCAAAGAGTACGCAAATTCGGGCTTGACCAGGTTGGATGGCAAAGAGGCCAAGCGCCAAAATGAGTAGAACTACCCACGCGATACTGCATAACACTACACCGCCCACGCTTGCAAAGCTGAGCTCTGTCCCTGTGTCTGAGCTGACGGCAAGATCTATGACACAGCGGACAAAGCCATAGGTACTTGCAACAAATCCAGCGAGGACAACAAACAGCATGGGCCAACCATTTGCCGAGGACGCCTTCTTTTCGACGCTCATGATACGTGCCTTTCTCCTATGACGGAGCACGATAGTGTGGCGCGCTCCAGCCGATGATGAAACCATTGTGATATCACATTGGTTTCTTGTCAAGATGTTTTGCTCACTGTTGGTTGGTTTTGGATTACAACGAACTCAAGCTCTCGGATTTTGATGCGTTTCGTGATATGTATACCTATCGTGCTGTGATGGTAGATTCCATACCGCACAGTACTCTAGGAAGGTGGGATGCATCGAGTGCAATAGCACAGTTGGAGGTCATCACGAGGCGTATCCGCCAGTTATACAGTTGCTCGACTCAAACGGCCAGAAGATTACCAACAACAGCTTTACTCAAGGATTGAAAATACTAAAAGCAATTCCATATCCTGTTTTCGGCATATAAAATGTGGTTCAAGGCTATTCAAGAAGAGGTAACGATATTGGCTGACATCAAGAAACTCGAAAAGGAACTCTGGGAGGCAGCAGACAATCTGCGTGCCAACTCCAAGCTCACGAGTCAGCAGTACTGCATGCCAGTACTCGGACTCATCTTCCTGCGCTATGCATGGGGTCGCTTCAAAATGGCAGACGCCCAGATTAATGAGTCACGCACTCAGGCAATCGGACGCCAAATTCCCATCGAGCCTGCAGACTATACAACGCTCGGAGCGATGTTCATTCCCGAGGAGGCTCGCTACGACTTTCTGCTAAACCTGCCCGAGAGCGAGAAGAACCTTGGCAAACGCGTCGACGACGCCATGGCTGCCATCGAGAAGCAGAACCCGCAGCTCGCGGGCGTGCTGCCGCGCAACTACACCGACCTCGGAGACGACCTCCTTGCCGAGACGCTTCGCATCTTCAACAACCCGGCGCTCGACGAGGACGGCGACGACATCATCGGGCGCATCTACGAGTACTTCCTCGGAAAGTTCGCCCCTGCCGTAGCCTCCGACGACGGCGTGTTTTTCACACCCAAGTCGCTCGTGCGCATGATCATGAACGTCATCGAGCCAAAGCGCGGCGTCATGCTCGACCCGGCGTGCGGCTCGGGCGGCATGTTCGTTTCGGCTAGCGACTACGTGCGCGAGTACGGCGGCAACCCCGCCGACCTCATGACCTACTACGGACAGGAGAAGGTGGAGTATAACGCCAAGCTCTGCCTGATGAACATGGCCGTGCACGGCATGAACGGCCGCATCCTCTCCGGCGACGAGGCGAACACGTTCTACCACGACGCGCACTCGCTCGACGGCTCCTGCGACTACGTCGCGGCCAACCCGCCGTGGGAGTACACAGACGTTTCCGGCCTCTGCAAGATTGCCACCCAGCAGGAAATCGAGGAGAAAAACTGGAGTCTGACGCCCGGTGCCCATGTGGGTGTACCGCCACAAGAGGATGACGGCGTGGACTTCCACGAGCGAATGGGCGAGATTCACGAGGAGCTGTTGCGCCTGCAAACCGAGAGCAACGAGCTCATGGCAACCATAACCCGAAACCTCGAGGAGCTGGGATTACATAAGCATTTGGAGGAACGTCAATGAATCTTGGTCCAGAGACAGAGATTCTCGAATACAAACGCACTACAGCCGAGCAAAAGGCTGCTGCAGATTCCCTGTGTGCCATGCTCAACAAGCACGGACACGGCGTCCTTATCTTTGGCGTCAAGGATGATGGAACGGTGATGGGACAAGAGCTCTCACCCAAGACAATCCGTGAAGTTTCCCAGACCATCCGCGACCGAATTTCTCCTGCCGTCTACCCGCAGGTCGAGCGCATGGCCTATTTCGAGCAAGAATGCGTTCGTGTCGAGGTGACAGGAAGTGATGCTCCCTATTCCAGCGCAGGCGTCTACTACACGCGCATGGGCGATGAAGACGTGCGTATGACGCGCGAGCAGCTGGAAGGCATGCTTCACAAGCGCCATCGAAAAGACCATCCGTGGGATGCAGAGGCTTCTGAGCGCACGGTCGATGACGTGGACGAGGCTGAGCTCAAGGCATTCGTACGCAAGGGACAGGAAGCAGGGAGGATAACTTTTGACTACGACGGTGTACATGCTGTATTGAGCAGGCTCGATTTGCTGGACGGGGAGTACTTGCTCAATGCTGCTGCCGTTGCCTTTTGCCGCTCCCGCCTCCCCATGGTGCAAGTGGCGGTCTTTGCGGGAGAGACCCGACAGATTTTCCTTGACAACCAGCGCTTTGAGGGAACCCTCTTCGAGCTGGCGAGACAAACAGAGTACTACATTGCCAACCACCTCATGCGCCGTTTCGAGTTTGTGGACGGTCAGATGCATCGCAATGAAATCCCCGAGATACCCTTCAAGGCAACCCGAGAGATTATTTACAATGCACTGTGCCACCGAGATTACGAACAGGCTGAAAACGTGCAGGTGGACATTTTTGCCAATCGTGTTGAGGTGTTCAGTCCCGGCATGCTACCCGAAGACATGGACGTGAAGGCACATATTACGGGAGATCTGCCGTATTCGCGTAGCCGCAATAAACTCTTGGCAAACGTGCTGTACCGGTCGGGCGATGTTGAGACCTACGGCAGTGGGCTCCCCCGTGTGCAACGCTTGTGTGATGAGGCGGGCATAGGGTTTGAGCTCGAGCAGAATGCGCGTGGCGTGGTCGCTTACTTCGAGCGTCCCGACTGGCAGCGAGAGTTTGCCCAAGGTGAAGATAAACGTGAAGATAAACCTGACAATAAACTCAACAATAAACCCGACAATAACAACGACCCGACAAAAGAAAACGCTGGTAAAGCTTCCAATGGTGATTTATTGTCGGGTTCACACCAGACAATAAACCCGACAATAAAACCTACGCCTGGTGAGCAGAGGGTTCTTGACTATCTCAAGGGTAATCCTGAAGCTAGTCAGGATGAGATTTCTGAATCTCTACAAATATCACGAAGTAGGGTGGCAGACTACACTTCACAACTTCAGGCTAAGAGCTATCTACGCCGTGTAGGCAGCCGCAAAAAGGGCAGCTGGGTAGTCCTCAATCCCGAGGAGCTGGGATTATGAGCTGGAAGGCGGCACCATTAGGAGAGCTGGCCGATGTGCAGCTCGGCAAGATGCTCGACCAGAAGAAGAACCAGGGCGAGTACCGCAGATACCTCGGCAACGATAACGTGCGGTGGAACAAATTCAAGTTCGACGAAGTCAAGGAGATGCGCATCAAGGATAGCGAGCGCGTGAGATACGGGCTTCGGCGAGGAGACCTTCTAATCTGCGAAGGCGGAGATCCCGGTCGGTGCGCCCTTTGGATGTCTGATGAGGAGATGTACTACCAAAAGGCCCTTAACCGCGTGCGCGTCCGCGGTGACATCGATCCTCGTTACTTGCTTTACTACTTCCTCCATATCGGCGCGACACGTGAGGTAGCCCAATACTACACGGGCGGTGCGACGATTAAGCACCTACCAAACGCAGCACTCAAGAGGGTCGAGGTACGATACCCAGAGCTCGAAACACAACGCCGCATTGCGTCCGTCCTGATGGCCTACGACAACCTCATCGAGAATAACCGCAGACAAATTGCACTGCTCGAGGAGGCCGCGCAGCGCCTCTACAAGGAATGGTTCGTCGACCTGCGCTTTCCTGGATATGAAAGCGCTGTGATCGTGGACGGCGTACCGGAAGACTGGCAAAGGATTTCAATCGAAGAATTGGGAACGTATCTGAACGGTTATGCATTTAAGCCAACTGACCACTTCTCAGAAGGCTTGCCCATATTGAAGATAAAAGAGTTGAGGGGCGGGATAACAAGCGATACACCAAGAAATAGTGGCGCGGAAATACCTGATAAATACCGCGTACACCGAGGCGATATTGTTTTCTCTTGGTCTGCGACCCTTGCTGTCGACGTATGGGATGATGAGGACTCTCTCTTAAACCAGCATCTCTTTAAGGTGACACCTCGAAGACAGGAGACTCACGAATATGTAGTTCAGTCTTTGTCAAATCTCATAAAAGAAATGTATGCGATGACAACCGGTTCGACTATGACTCATCTTCAGCGCAACAAGCTTAAAGTGATTAAAACCCTACTGCCAAGCGATGACATCCTAGCGGAATACAACGTCGTTGCTGCCCCCTTGCGAAAACAAATAACAAGCTTGAAAAGAAGAAACGGGTACGCATGTGAAGCTCGCGATCGACTGCTGCCCAAGCTCATGTCTGGCGAAATCGAGATGTAATTGGAGATGCTTCTTCGGGTGGCAGCTTTAACCAGTTGATTTCACGCCGTAACCAATTGAACTTCTCGACCATAGCGAGTAGAATACATCGTATTCACTGTATGAGCGGAGGTCACTATGTCAACAATGACCATGCGTATCGACGACATTGATGCTGAGATAATTAGAAAGTATGCTCAGTTTGAAGGAAAGACTATTTCTGACTTCATCCGCGATGCCGTCTTTGAAAAGATTGAAGACCAAGAGGATCTAGCAACCCTTCGTGCGGCCATTGCTGCAGATGATGGCAAGCGCTATAGCCATGAGCAAGTCTTGACAGAGCTTGGCTTATAAATGGCATACCACGTTGTCTATAGTACTTCTGCCCTCAAGCAACTCAAGAAGATGGATCGTTTTGATGCTCGTCTCATCACGACATGGATTGGCAAGCATCTCGAGAACTGCGATAACCCGCGGGTCTTTGGTAAGGCTCTTTCTGCAAATCGTTCAGGTGAGTGGCGCTATCGCGTGGGTGATTATCGTATCTTGTGTATGATTCAAGATGACATGCTGATAGTTGAAGTGTTCTCGATAGGACACCATAGAAGCGTGTACAAGTGAGGTTGTCGTGTCCAGACGTTATTTCGAAGAAGAAGCCGTACAACAGCCTGCTGGACATCGCCTCCAACAGCTTGGTTGGGACCTTGTCTATGCCTATAACGACGAAGGTTAGCCAAGTTCATGTCTGGCAAGATTGAGGTCGACAATCTTGCAGACAGGGCATGCGCCATTCCGAATACTGCAGTGAACACTGCAAAATGAAGGTGAGGTTAACCATGCTTGAGAACGCACAAGAATATAAGCAGCTACTCAACGAGGTTATCAAGACTATTTCAGAAGCAAAACAGCGCGCCATGCGTGGAGCGAATGCTGAGGTTATCATGTCGAATTGGCAGATTGGCAAACTCCTTGACGAGCATAGCGAATGGGGTAATAGCTACATAGATTCTCTTTCGAAAGACATCCGTACGACCTTTCCTGGAGTAACAGGTTATTCAGTGCGAAATCTGAAGTACATGATGAAGTTTGCTCGGGAAGTAAGCATGGAATTATGCAGCAAGTGCTGCACAATTCCATGGGGTCACATAATGATGCTTCTCGATAAAACAGAACCCGGTAGTCGGCGTGATTGGTACATAGATGCTGTAATCGAAAACGGCTGGTCACGCATTGTGCTCGGACATCAGATTGACCTCAAACTCTACGAGCGTCAGGCGCTCTCGGGCAAGGTTTCAAACTTCTCCCGCACGCTACCCACACCCCAGAGCGAGCTGGTCCAGCAGCAGCTCAAGGATCCCTACGTCTTCGACTTCATCACGGCGCGACAGAGCTACGAGGAGCGCGAAGTTGAGCAGCAGATGGTGGATAACGTGACAAAACTGTTGTTGGAGCTGGGTACGGGATTCGCCTTCATGGGACGGCAGTACCACTTTGTCGTGGGCGGTGAGGATTTCTACATCGACCTGCTCTTCTATAACACTAAGCTCCACTGCTACGTGGCCGTAGAGCTTAAAAACGACAAGTTCCGTCCGGAATATGCTGGAAAACTGAGCTTTTATATCTCATCAATCGATGGAGAGCTTGCGACGGATGTGGACAATCCCACCATAGGCCTGCTCCTGTGTAAGGAGAAAAACGATGTGGTGGCCGAATACACGCTGCAAGACATCGACCAGCCCATTGGCGTGAGCGAATACCGCCTAGGCGACGTGTTGCCAGGTGATTTTGCCAAATATCTGCCTTCGCCTGAGGACCTGCAGTCGAGGATTTAGGAGCTATCTATGTCGAGCCGCTACTCCGAAGAAGAAGCCGTACAACAGCCTGCTGGACATCGCCTCCAACAGCTTGGTTGGAATCTTGTCTATGCCTACAACGAAGAGGAGCTCGGGCAGTACGGCACACTCGGGCGCTCGAGCTACCGTGAGGTCGTGCTGCGCCCCCAGTTGCTCGATGCGCTCGCCGAGCTGAACGAGTGGCTTGATCCGGAGCAGTGCGAGGAGGCCGCCGATACCCTTCTGGCGACGTTCGCTACCGACTCGCCCCTGCAGACCAACGAGAAGAAGTACGGGATGCTGCGCGACGGCATCCCCGTCGAGCTGACGCGGGACGACGGGAGCACCTACACCGAGAAGGCGCAGGTCTTCGACTTCGAGCATCCGGAATACAACCGCTTCACCGCCGTCGAGGAGATGTGGGTGCACAGCGTCGACGGCGTCTACCACAAGCGGCCCGACCTGATGGGCTTCGTTAACGGAATACCGCTCTTGTTCGTGGAGTTCAAGCGGCACGACAAGGACGTGCGACGCGCCTACGAGGACAACTACTCCGACTACCAGGACACCATCCCGCAGCTCTTCCACTTCAACGCGTTTGTGATGCTCTCGAACGGCCTGGAGGCCAAGGTGGGGACGCTCGGCAGCAAGTACGAGTTCTTCCACGAGTGGAAGCGCCTCGCCGAGGGCGACGCGGGAGCGATCGACCTGGACACGATGCTTCTGGGCATGTGCAATAAGCGCACGTTCATGGATTTGTTCGAGAACTTCATCCTGTTCGACCACTCTGGATCCAAGACTGCCAAGATTCTCGCCCGCAACCACCAGTACTTGGGCGTGAACCAGGCAGTCGAGTCGTATCGGCAACGCGAGCTGCGTGACGGCAAGCTAGGCGTGTTCTGGCATACGCAGGGCTCGGGCAAGAGCTATTCGATGGTGTTCTTTGCGCAGAAGGTGCGCCGATCCTTCGCGGGGTCGCCCACGTTCGTGGTGGTTACCGACCGCGAAGAGCTAGACGATATGTTCATCAGCTCCGGACCAGGACGGTCATCCGGGTAGGATCGAGGCGAACTCCTCCCGCTCGGTGGCTTATCCTTGCGTCAGGGAAAACGGCCGGCAAGGTCACGGCGAGAGGAGCCACGATGAACGA
>JAFUCQ010000076.1 GCA_017459605.1 Atopobiaceae bacterium | reverse complement strand
GATCCTCCAAGAATCGATATTTGACCTGGGGTTATTATATCATTTATGGTGCCGTGTCCCATTGCACACGGTCCACTGAGGCAGGAAGGTTGGGAATCGGGGGTGACACAGCCCTCGACGTCAAAAGAAGGTCTGTGCAGCAGGTCGATAGCGAATCGAAGGAGTGGTTAGCGAATTAATCAGCGTTTCCCTAAATCTCCCTGCGGAGCAGGCAGAGTGGAAATGAAGTTGCTGACTGCCTTGCCCTGGCGCTCGTAGAGGCTGGTTTCTATAAAGTTGCCCAGCATCGCCCTCGACCAGTTGTTCTCCAAGGTCTTTCGAGCGTAGAAGAGCGCCTTATCGCTGTCGCCTCTGCACTTATCGATGAGCATCCGAATGTGGCCCCATGGAATGGCGAAGAGAGGCTCACTTGCATTCGGTTGTGTTATGGTCTGAGAATTTGCCGCAAGTTGTAGCAAATTTCGTCTTTCGCTAGTAATCACTGATTCAGCCACAGGTTGCGGCAAACTCTCATCCACAATTGGCACCAGTTCATAGAAGCGTCTCATGTACTGCAAGCTTCGAGGTGAAAAGCCCTTCGCATTAGGAATGTTGTCGGTAATGTCATTACTCAAGGTTTTGTAAAAACCCGATCCGTACTTGTTTTCGACATCGCGCAAGACGATGTCTCTTCCCAGCTGCCAATAAAAGGTCAGCAGCTCGGTATTGACCGCTACCGAAGCTTTCACCTGCGATTGCCGATAGCGATTCTTCAGCTCAGTTATCCAAGCAGAGTAGTCCTTGTCTCTTTTCATCAGGTAGCTCATCACGCACCGCCTTCCAGGTCAGCGATAATTGTGTCGATAGCGTCACGCAACTCCTGCTCGCGGGTTACGATGCGAACAATCTCAGCATTGAGTTCTTTGATGTCAATTTCTTCTCGCTCGTCGGGCTTCTCGACGTAGCTGCTCACGGAGAGGTTGGCATCGTTATTCAATACATCATCATTTGTCACGAGTTGAGAGAAGTGTTCTTCTTCAGTGCGATTGATAACAGTAGAAGCAATACGCTCAATGTTTTTAGGCATGAGCTTGTTTTTAGAATCGTGGCGCTCAAACTCGTTGCTCGCGTCCACGAAGAGGATGTCGCTCGTGGCCTTGGAGCGCTTGAGCACCAACACACATGTTGCAATCGTCGTACCAAAAAAGAGGTCAGCCGGAAGCTGGATAACAGCATCAACAAAGTTGTTGCGCACAAGGTAGTCTCGAATCTTTCCTTCTGCACCACCACGGTAGAGCACACCCGGAAACTCAACGATAGCAGCAGTGCCCTCGGTAGAAAGCCAGCTCAGCATATGCATGGTAAACGCCAAGTCGGCCTTACTGGGTGGTGCAAGCACTCCGGCTGGAGAGAAGCGCGGGTCGTTAATGTTGAGCGGGTTTTCCTTGCCCTCCCACTTGATGGAGTACGGTGGATTGGACACGATAGCATCAAAGGGCTCATCGTCCCAGTGGGCGGGATGCTTGAGCGTGTCTTCTCGAGCGAGATTGAACTTATCAAAGTTGATGTCATGCAGAAACATGTTGATGCGTGCCAGGTTATAGGTAGTGAGGTTAATCTCCTGACCAAAAAAGCCACTCCGCACATTTTCTGTACCAAGAATCTTTGCAAACTTGAGCAGAAGACCGCCCGATCCACAACACGGGTCATACACCTTATTTACGCTGGTGCGGGCACCAATAGCAATACGGGCGAGCAGCTCACCGACCTCCTGTGGCGTGAAGAACTCGCCTCCCGACTTGCCGGCGTTAGATGCGTACATGGTCATGAGAAACTCGTAGGCATCCCCAAAGGCATCAATGGAGTTGTCTTGGAATGAGCCGCCGAAATCGAGGTCACCAATCTTGGTAATGAGCGTAACCAGCTTTTTGTTTCTCTCAATGACCGTATTGCCAAGCTTTGCATTATTGGGATCGAAGTCGGCGAAGAGACCTGTGAGGTCATCTTCACTCTCAGTACCAATTGCTGAGCCTTCGATGTTTGCAAAGATATGCGTCAGGTGCTCGTTTAGATCTTGTCCACCCTCATGAAGCGCCATGCCGTCTTTGTCAACCGTCTCAAGGACGCGCGAAAAGAGCTCACTGGGAAGGATGAAGAAGCCTTTCTCCTTGACGGTCTCCTCGCGACCATACTCTGCTTGTTCATCTGTGAGCGTAGCGTAATCAAAGGATGGATCATCTTCTTGCTCTGCCAAGTAGCCGCAGAGATTCTCAGATATGAAGCGGTAAAAGAGCGTGCCCAAGATGTATTGCTTGAAGTCCCAACCATCTACGCTTCCGCGCAGGTCATCTGCGATAGACCAGATTGTCTTGTGCAGCTCTGAGCGTTGTTGCACAGATTGACGTGTTTCTACGGTATCCATAGGGCAGACGCCTTTCGTGTTCTTATGGCTTGTTCTTAACAGCTTTCTCTCAAAGGCTTTCTCTCAAAAGCTTGTTCATATTTTATGCCAACACCGGGCTCTCATTGCGCACTTACCAAGCCCTCATTGCACTTAGCAAGCTCTCATTGCACACTTACTTTGATAGAAACCTGTACACTATGTACGGGTTTTAGATACAATAGTGCAGTATGAGGGTAAAAGAGTTCTTGCAAACAACGCCCGTGTTTACCACGGCAGATGTGCAGAAGGTGTCCTCCTCGAAGGAGTCCGCCGAAACGCTATTGCGTCGCGCCGTCGCATCCGGCGAAATCCATCGCATCAGGCGCGGTCTGTACGCTTCCAAGATGGGCAAGTATCAAGGGGAGACCACTGAGCCGTTCAGGGTGATAAGCACACTGGACCCCAAGGCCGTCGTCTCGTACCACACGGCACTTACCGCGCATGGTCTTGTGCACAACGTCTCGTTCGAATACTCGTTCCGTTCTAACTCGGTCAAGAGTCCGTTTTTCTTCGAGGACGTGCGCTACGTGCCTTACATGGCCAACGGGTCTGTGCGCACCCAGGTGCTGCACAGCGCGGCGTACGGCTCGATTCTGGCGACCACGCGCGAGCAGACACTTGTCGACTGCCTTTCGCACTTGCCGCGCGCTGGCGGTGCCGAAGAGGCGATCCGCTCGCTTTCCACCATGCCGTATGTCAACTTCGCAGATCTGGAAGGCCTGCTTGCAGACGCGTCCGACTCTCTGGTCGCGCGCGTTGGCTGGCTGCTGGAGCAGAAGCAGCGGGAATGGTATGTTGAAGAAGGCTTCCTTGCCGATTTGGAGTCACGTCTGGGCAGAGGGCCGTATCGCTTTGGTAGTGCTCGCAGGAGAGCCGAAGGATGGTCTAACCGGTGGAAGCTGTGCCTGCCGGAAAGCGAGGAGGAGGTTGCATCTTGGATATGGGGCTAGCGGAAACGTTCAATCCGCACACACTGGAAAAACCCAGTAATGCTGCGTTTTTGAGGAAATCGAGCAGTAGTTGTGATTGAGATGTCACCGCGATAGTTTGAGATGTGAGGCGAAAGAAAGAAAATGAGGTTGGTTTTTAAGGAATACATATTGGACGAAGCCGCCATTGATCAGATTTCCGTAGGTGTACAGGACTATTTGAACAACCGACACACGGATAGGCACAGTGTTTCGCGCATCCGGCTGACGGTGGAAGAGATCCTTCTCAATCTGCTGACGCATTTCGGAAGCGGCATGAAAATTAGTGTCGGTCTCGGAAAGCAGTTCGGGCGTCATATGTTTCGCCTGCGCTATGAAGCGGAACCTTTCGACCCCTCATACAACGGTGATGATCCTTTGACTGACGACCTGCTTCGGTCGCTTGGACTGTCTCCCGCATGGAGCTGCAGGGGAAAG
>JAFUCQ010000075.1 GCA_017459605.1 Atopobiaceae bacterium | reverse complement strand
TATATTGTTAGCACCAGTTATGGTCAATATATTGAAGCTGTATCTAATTATATGGAAGTTCCATTTGAAAATACATTTTACACAAATGTTGATGTAGATCCGTTGATTTCATTGAGAAGATGTATGCGGTGGGGCGTATACCTGGCGGCTACCTCAAGCGTGAGGCTCGACCCAGCGAAAAGGCCACACTGACTGCCCGTATGATTGACCGTCCGCTTCGCCCGAGTTTTCCTGAGGGTTTTAGAAACGAGGTGCAGGTTGTTGCAACCTCGCTCGTAGCCGATCAGCACAATCCCATTGATGTTATCTGCGTTATGGGTGCCTCAGCCGCACTGACTGTTGGTGGCGTTCCCTTTGAGGGCCCGCTTGCCTGCGTGCGTATTGGTCGCGATCGCGACACCCATGAGCTAATCGTTAACCCCTCTTACGAGGAGCGCGACAACTCAGATCTTGACCTTGAGCTGGCAGGCACGGGCGACTTCATCTCCATGCTCGAGGCTGGTGCAGAAGAGATTAGCGAGCAAGAGATGCTCGAGGCTATGCTCTTTGGCCAAAAGGCAATCGCTGCTTTCTGTGAGCAGCAGCAGATTTTCTTCGAGAAGGTCAAGGCAGAACTTGGCGAGTTTCCGGTTCGCGAATATGTGCTCGACGAGCCCAATCCTGAGGTACATGAGCGGGTCTTTGCTCACTTTGATGAGATGGGAAGTGCCCTTCGTGACGCAGATAAGGCTTCTCGCCAAGATAAGGTTGCTGCTCTTAAGGAGTCGATTCGCTCTGAGTTTAGCGAGGAAGAGCAAGAGCAGTGGAGCCGTGAGCTCAATGTTGAGCTCAAGAGCCTTGAGAAGTATGCCATGCGCCACATGGTTGTCGAGACGGGCGAGCGTGTTGATGGCCGCACCGCCACTGAGATTCGCCCGCTCATGGTAAAGGCAGACTACCTGCCGCTGGTTCATGGTTCTGGTCTTTTCCAGCGCGGACAGACGCAGGTTCTTTCCGTTGCTACTTTGGGCATGCTCAACGAGTGGCAGCGCCTCGACACGATTGAACCCGTCGATGGCAAGCGCTACATTCACCACTACAACTTCCCGCCGTACTGCACGGGAGAGACCGGTCGTATGGGTTCTCCCAAGCGCCGTGAGCTTGGTCATGGTGCTTTGGCTGAGCGTGCGTTGCTTCCCGTTATTCCAAACGAGGAGGACTTCCCCTACACCATCCGTGTGGTGAGTGAGGTTATGGAGTCAAACGGTTCGTCGTCTATGGCGTCAACCTGCGGTTCTACCTTGGCACTCATGGATGCAGGCGTGCCTATTAAGCGTCCGGTTTCTGGCGTTGCCATGGGTCTTATCCAAGAGGGCGACAAAACCGTTGTTCTTACCGACATTCAAGGTGTTGAGGACTTCTTGGGCGACATGGACTTCAAGGTCTGTGGCACCACCAAGGGCATTACCGCCATGCAGCTCGACAACAAGGCAACAGGCCTTACTACTGAGATTTTTGAGCAGGCCTTTGAGCAAAGCCACGTTGGGCGCATGGAGATTCTCGACGCCATGGTTGAGGCAATTGATGCCCCCCGTGCTGAGCCCAAAAAGACCGCTCCGCAGATTATCAGCCTGTCCATT
The DNA here is from genome assembly GCA_017459605.1 of Atopobiaceae bacterium. GTDB lineage: Bacteria > Actinomycetota > Coriobacteriia > Coriobacteriales > Atopobiaceae > RGIG4373. Next base: position 2,591 of record JAFUCQ010000075.1, on the reverse strand, counting down.
CCTACCGACAAAATCCGCGAGGTTATTGGAAGCGGTGGTAAGGTTATTCGAGGCATCCAAGATGACACTGGGGCTACCATCGACATTCAAGAGGACGGCACCGTCTTTATCGCCGGTGTTGGCGGTGCTGGCGAAGAGGCAGCTGAGCGTATCCGCGCTATTGTCAAAGTTCCAGAGGTTGGTGAGGTCTACACTGGTCGCGTTGTGGGCATTCAAGCCTTTGGTGCTTTTGTCGAGCTTCTCCCTGGAAAGGATGGCTTGCTGCACATCTCTAAGGTTGCGCAAGGCCGCGTTGATCGGGTAGAAGATGTCCTCAATGTGGGAGATGAAGTGCGTGTTCAGGTAACCGAGGTGGACGAGAAGGGCAAGATTAGCCTCGATCGTCTCGATAAGCCCGAGGCGCCGAAATCTGCACGTTCGTCTCAGAACACAGGCGCTCCAAAGTCTCAGGGAACACGTCGACCTGGTGACAGCCAGAGAAGACCGAGGCGCCATCACGAGGGCTAATTCACACTCCCGCTTATTTGACGAGTAAAACAGTGGTGAAGGACCGCCCTGCATGCAGGCGCGGTCCTTTGCGCTGTATTACTGGTAGGTATATGTGGGTACATGAGTTACAATAGAACTAACCTCATCTCGCCAACGTTTGCGAGAAAACGACAACTAAAACGCAGCCTTTTTGAGTTTTGAAAGGATCCACGTACATATGGCATCACGTAACGCCAAGTCCAAGGGCTCTGCCTTGAGGATTATCCCTTTGGGAGGACTCGATGGTATCGGTAAAAATATGACGGCCTTTGAGCACGGCAATGACATGATTTTGATTGATGCTGGTCTCATGTTTCCCGATGACGATCAGCCCGGCATCGACCTTGTTTTGCCTGATTACAGCTATGTTTTGGAAAATGAAGACAAGCTTCGGGCGATTATCATTACGCACGGTCATGAAGACCATACGGGAGCTTTGCCGTACCTTTTACAAGACCTCAATCACAAGCCTCCCATTTTGTCGAGTAAACTCACCCTCGGTTTGATTCAGGGTAAGCTTGCCGAGTTTCGCATTAAAACGCCAAAGTTCAGAGAAGTACAGCCCGGCACCCACGTGAACTTGGGTAGCTTTAGCTTGGATTTTTTCTCGATGACACACTCCATTCCAGCTGCTTTTGGTGTGTTTATCAAAACAGCTCAAGGAACCGTTCTTCATACGGGTGACTTCAAGCTTGACCAAACACCCATTGATGGAGTAACCCCTGACTACCAAGCTATCAGCAAGTTTGGGCGCTCAGGTATCAATTTGCTCATGAGCGATTCTACCAACGCTAATGTTCCTGGCTTTACAAAGTCTGAGGCGGCGGTAGGAGCAGGGCTACGACACATCATCAAAAATGCTAAAGGACGTGTATTTGTTGCTTCATTTGCAAGCCACATTCACCGTCTGCAACAGGTGTGCGATGCCAGTGTGGCCGTTGGCCGCAAGGTGGTTGTCACGGGTCGCTCCATGATTACTAATACCAAGATTGCCCGCGAGTTGGGATACCTCAAAATCTCAGCAAGCGACATTATCGATGCTTACGACGCAGGAGATTTGCCTGCTGATAAGGTGGTTGTGTTGTGTACAGGCAGCCAAGGAGAGCCACTTTCTGCACTTGCCCGCATGGCAAACGGAGAGCACAAATCTCTGAGCGTCGAAGAGCAAGACACGGTCATTATCTCGGCAACACCAGTGCCCGGCAATGAAAAGAGCGTGCAATCAATTATCAACTCGCTTTCCAAGATTGGATGCGAGGTTTATGACAAGTCAAATACGCTTGTGCATGTATCGGGCCATGGTTCTGCAGAAGAACTCAAGCTCATGCTTGCCATGACCAAACCAGACTATTTCATGCCGGTTCACGGCGAGTCTGTGCACCTGCGTGCCCATGCTAAGCTTGCTTATGAGATGGGCATGAAGCCTGAGCGTGTGTTTGTTGTTGAGAATGGCGACAGTCTTGTCATGCGTGATGGAAAAGTGAGCTTTGGAGAATCGGTCGACTCTGGCGTGGTCTATGTCGACGGACTTCGCATTGGAGATGCAGATCCCATTGTTTTGCGCGACCGACAAAAGCTCTCGAGCGATGGCATCATTACCTGCGTAGCCACAATTTCCAAGCGCACTCACAAGATTGATGAGATCGATATTTCATGCCGTGGTGTCTCCTTTGCTGGCGACACCGAGCTTTTTTCAGATATGGAACATGCCATGCGTGAGGCGGTTAACAAGCACCTCTCGTCCAAGCGCTCTACTGTTGACTCTGCGCGTAAGTCACTGCGCCATGACCTAACAAATTATCTCTGGGCAAACACGCATACACGCCCCATGATCATTCCGGTGGTTATGGAGGTCTAAATGCCAGCAAAGAGAAAGAGCAGTCCAGTCAAAGCTCGACAGCACAACAAACAGGCAAAGCCTGCGCGCTCAGCTGCTGTCAATGACATCATAGGTGTGAGTATTGCTGTTGTGGCAATTGCGCTCATATTGTCACTGATGGCTCCAACATCGGCGTTGGTTACACAGGCCTGTGCCGATGGCTTGCGCTTGAGCTTTGGAGCAG
>JAFUCQ010000074.1 GCA_017459605.1 Atopobiaceae bacterium | reverse complement strand
TAGGGTCTGTAGGGTCTGCAAGGTCTTTAAGGCCTGTTCGTCTTTTTACCAAGATGCTCAACAATGAGCTTACCCACAATGGCGGCAAAGGTCTGCTGAAACATCGTTACCATGATGACGGGCACCATTGCTTCTGCGGGAAAGAACTGAGATGCGATGACCACACCAGACGAGGTGTTGCGCAGCCCGCAGCCAAAGGTTGCCGTGAGGGTATCTGCCATCTCAAAGCCAAAAGCACGAGAAATGAGAACACCGCTCACAAAACCAAGCACAACCAGTACAAAGACAAATGCAGCTACACCCAGGTATTCAAGTTTGAAGCTTCGGATAAACGGAGCGATAGTTGTTGAGTTGATAAGGATAATGGACAGTAGCAACAATTTGGATGCTGGAGCAGTTACAGGAGCTGCCGCGCGCTGTCCCCATCCATGGGTAAACTCGTTAATACCCACACCAATAAGGGCAGGAACAGCAATCTGTACAGCCATGTCTCTCATCATGCCTAAAACATCAACAGCGACACTTTGCCCTAAAAGAAGCTCTGCGCTTGCAGGGATAGTGATCGGTGAGATTAGCGTCGAGACCAACACCAGCGCAAGCGCCAAACTCATGTTGCCGCCATAGGTGGTGTTCCACATGATGGATGCAACCGCTATTGGAATAGAACACTCCACAACAAGTCCGCACAACACAGCAATGTTGTGTCCAAAGAAAACGCCGCCTGCAACGCGAGCAAACACGGGCATGATAACTACCGTTATCAACAGGATGACAAACAGAGGACGAGGATGCTTGAGCAAATCAAACAGACCACGTACGGTATTTGAAAGCGATCCTTGTACCGTCATGAGTGCAAACAATAAAGGGACAGAGGGCTTAGCAAGCCCCAGCACGTCTGGAAACAAAATTCCCACGACAACGCAAAGCGGCACGAAAACAGCCATGTGGCGGCCAAAAAAAGCACCAAATTGCTGCCAGCGCTCCATGCCCCTTTTGCCTTTCTTGCGTAATTCCTAGTAATTACTAGAGATTTTACTTGAGCTCTCCAGATATAACGCTATCATGTGTCTGGTTGAAACGGGACCACAATGTGGTCTGAGACATAACAAGTATTGGAGAGGCGCATGAAGCACTTACTTACTATCAGCGGACTTAATGCTGGTACTGAGGATAAATCCATCCTCCACGACGTCGATTTGTATCTCGACGCCAACCAAACACACGTCCTCATGGGACCAAACGGTGCAGGCAAATCGACCCTTGGTCGTATCATTATGGGAGACCCCGCTTATCAGGTTGAAAGTGGCAGCATTGAGTTTGACGGACAAGACATCTCTGAGGACTCCCCCGAGAAGCGCTCGCTTGCAGGCATTTTCCTGTCCTATCAAGCACCTGTTGAGATTCCGGGTGTGCCTCTCTACAGCTTTTTGAGAACCATCACGCAAAAGCGCCCCGAGCTCAAGGCAAGTGCTCGTCAGTTCCGCATCCGCGTAAACGAGATTTGCGAGCAGCTCGACATGGATCCGGGATATCTCACTCGTGAGCTCAACGTTGGCTTTTCTGGTGGCGAGAAGAAAAAGATTGAGATGCTGCAGCTCTTGCTGCTTCAGCCTCGCCTTGCCATTCTCGACGAGACCGACTCTGGCCTTGACGTAGACGCCCTGTCTGTTGTCTCACGCGGCATGCAGGCATATCGCGAGAGCTGCGACGGAACACTGCTTGTCATCACCCACAACACCCGCATTTTGGAGCGACTCCACGTTGATCACACCCATGTCATGGTTCATGGCCGCATGGTTGAGCGCGGAGGTTCAGAGCTTATCGGTCGCATCGACGCCGAGGGCTTTGAGCGCTATGGAGTACACGAGGAGGTTAGCGCCTCATGAGCGAAGACGTAAAAGATGTTGACCGCTCGCTCTACGACTTTGTTAAGTCTGAAGAGGGCTACGAGCGCTTTGACGATGGCTTGAACGAGGAGTTCGTGCGAGCCATTTCCGAGAAAAAAGATGAACCTGAGTGGATGTTGGAGCTGCGCCTGAAGGCCCTCGACATCTACCACAAGCTTGAGATGCCTGCCAACTGGGGTCCTTCCATTGAGGGTCTTGATATGGACCACATCTCAACCTACGTTTCGCCCAACACGGAGCAGGCTGCAAGCTGGGATGACGTTCCAGAAGACATCAAAGACACGTTTGAGCGACTGGGCATTCCTGAGGCCGAGCGCACAAGCTTGGCTGGCGTCGGCGCACAATACGACTCTGAGCTGGTCTATCACAACATGCGCGAAGAAGTAGCTGCCCTCGGTGTGGTTTACTCGGGCATTGAAGAGGCTTTGCATGGTCCCTACGAACAGATGATTCGCGATCACTTTATGAAGCTCGTACCCCTTACCGACCACAAGTTTGCGGCCCTTCATGGGGCTGTGTGGAGTGGTGGCTCGTTTGTCTATGTTCCCAAAGACGTATCGCTCGACTTTCCGCTGCAGAGTTATTTTCGCTTGAACGCTATGGGAGCAGGTCAGTTTGAGCACACCCTGATTATTGTTGAGCCAGGCGCTGACCTGCACTTTATCGAGGGCTGCTCAGCTCCTAAATACAATGTTGCAAATCTGCACGCAGGCTGTGTTGAGCTCTTTGTGGGAGAAGGCGCACACCTTCGCTATTCCACCATTGAAAACTGGTCAAAGAACATGTACAACCTCAACACCAAACGAGCAAGCGTTGCTAAAGACGCTCGCATGGAGTGGATTAGTGGTTCGTTTGGCAGCCACGTGTCGTATCTCTACCCCACCACAATTCTCAAAGGCGACAGCTCAAGCTGCGAATACACTGGCATCACCTTTGCTGGCGGCGGACAAAACCTCGACACGGGTTGCAAGATGATTTTGAACGGCGCTGATACGCGCATCTCCATCAACGCGAAGTCGATTTCTAAAGACGGAGGTGCCTCAACCTTTAGAAGCTCGGTTGTTGTTGGCAGCAAGGCAGAGCGTGCACGCGCTACCGTCAGCTGTGCCTCGCTCATGCTCGACGACCAATCACGCTCAGATACCATTCCTGCAATGGATGTGCGCTGCAAGAGCGCCAGCGTTGGTCACGAGGCAACCATCGGTCGTATTTCTGACGATACCATCCTGTATCTCATGAGTCGTGGTATTGGCGAGGAAGATGCACGTACCATGGTTGTTAACGGATTTGCCAACCCCGTCTCAAAAGAGCTGCCACTTGAGTACGCCGTTGAGATGAATAACCTCATCAAACTCGAGATGGAAGGAGCTATTGGATAATGCCAACCATCACGACAAAACTCAATACGCCTCCCGCACAAACATGGAACTACCTCAAGATTAACGATGTCTCGGTTGAGCTTCCGCAGATTGACGGCGACTCTTTGACAGAAGACGACTCTCAGCTCGCCAACATTGCCTGCGGCTGTGGAGAAGGTGCCGCTCGTTGGATGTTCCAAATTGCCGCCAACAGACGAACCATCGAGATTGAGCCGGGCGACTCCGAAGAAAATATCCTCGTTGATATCGACGTTGACCAAGCTGAGCGCAGCTGTGTCGACTTGATTGTCGGAGAAGGTGCGCAGGTAAAGGTCTTGGTCATCGCCCACGGTCAAGAAGACGAGGAGAACCTATCGTCGGCACTGCTTCGCATCTTGTGCAAAGCCGACTCAAAGCTTGAGCTCACCGAGCTTGTCTCTGCAGGAGCCTCATCAACGCATCTGTCTGGCATTGGTATGGAGCTTGAACAGGGTGCTCACGCCGAGGTAAAGCAGTACTCGCTGGGTGCAGGTTTGAGCTCAATGGGACTTGCTGCAAATCTCGTCGGCAGCAACAGTTCGCTTGAGCTCGCGCTTCGCTACATGAGCCGCAAGCAAGAAAAACTCGATGTTAACCATGCCGTATGGCAGCGCGGAACCTCAACCAAGGCAACGATTGATGCATCTGGTGTTTTGGCAGACCATGCTGAGAAAAACTACCGCGCCACCATCGACCTCGTACAGGGCTGCAAAGGCTCTGCGGGAAGCGAGCAAGAAACCGTGCTGGTGTGGGGCGATGATGTTATCAACCGAACCCTTCCTACCATCATGTGCTCAGAGGATGACGTAGCAGGAGACCATGGTGCTACCATTGGTTCTGTCAGCGCCGAGCAGATTGAATACCTTGCCGCACGCGGCCTTTCTCAAGATGAGGCTGAGTTGCTCATTGCGCGCTCGGTACTTGATGACGCGCTCTTTCACATGAGCAATGAGACAAGCCGTGAGGCTGTGCTTCGCGTTGCCCGCGATATGCTCGGTGAAGAAGAGGCAGCAGAGCTTGCCGAGACAAGCGCCGCACTTGAGGGAGCTGGTAGCAATGAGTGAGCCTCGGGTTTTGCCACAGCTCTCCCTTGCAGACAATCCCTACAAAGTAGACTATCCACTGCTTGTAGCCAACCCTGAGCTTGCGTTTCTCGACAGCGCTGCAACTGCTCAAAGGCCTGCCAGCGTGCTTGATGCCCAGCGCAGCTTCTACGAGACCATGAACGCCAATCCCTTGCGCGGACTGTACTCGCTATCTGTGCGAGCAACCGAGGCGATTTCTGACACGCGTGCCCACATTGCTCGCCACCTTGGTTCAGACAATCCCTCTGAGGTTATCTTTTGCAGAAACACGAGCGAGGCACTCAATCTCGTTGCCCGCTCATACGGAGTCGACCACATCGGTGAAGGTGACGAGGTAGTCATTTCGATTATGGAGCACCACTCCAATCTTGTTCCGTGGCAAGAGCTGTGCCGTGAACGCAAAGCTCAGCTCGTCTATATGCGTCCTGACGATCAGGGCACTATGAGCGAGGCTGAGATTGATGCCAAGATTGGTCCTGCTACTAAAGTTGTTGCCGTGACGCACGTGTCAAATGTTTTGGGAGTAGAAAACCCCATTGCCGCAATTGCTGAGCGTGCACACAGTGTTGGTGCTGTTGTTGTTGTAGATGCAGCACAATCAGCACCTCACATGGCTCTTGACGTTCGAGAGCTTGGCTGTGATTTTCTCGCTTTTTCTGCCCACAAGATGGGCGGTCCCTTTGGAATTGGCGTTTTGTGGGGACGCATGGATCTTCTGAGCGAGATGAGGCCGTTTTTGACTGGCGGCGAGATGATTGAGTGGGTCTCAGAAACCGAGGCTGGTTGGGCGCAGGTTCCTGAGAAGTTTGAGGCAGGCACCCAAGATGCTGCAGGCATCTATGCGCTCGATGCTGCCCTCACCCACTTGGAGACCATTGGCTTTGACGTAGTTGAGCAGCGCGAACGAGCACTGACCGCGCGGCTGTGTGAGCGCCTTGCAGCACACGACCACGTGACAATCATTGGACCTGATGATCCAGAAGCACATATTGGAGCTGTGTCGTTCAATCTGGGAGACATTCACTCTCACGATGTTGCCAGCATTCTTGATATGGAGGGCGTTGCCATACGCGCTGGCTATCACTGTGCTCAACCATTACTGACGTGGATGGGAGCAGGAAGTTGCTGCCGTGCGAGTGTGGCACTTTACAACGACGAATCAGACATCGACCGCTTGATTGACGGACTCGACCGCGTATGGGAGGTGTTCCATGGACACATCTAGCCTCTACGGCGAAAGCTTTATGGATCACGTTGCAAATCCTGACTACAAGTACGAGATGGACGCTCCCACCCAAACTCACCGAGGAGTTAATCCGTCGTGTGGAGACGACCTAACGCTTGCGATTCGCCTCGCCGAAGATGGCACGATTGAAGAAGCTGCCTATACGGGCAGCGGCTGTGCGGTGTCTCAGGCGTCTGCCGACATGATGAGTGACCTCATGATTGGCAAGACCCCAGCAGAGGCGCGTCGTCTCTGTCAGCTCTTTGGACAGATGATTCGTGGCGAGCAGAGCGACGACAACCTGCTTGAAGAAGAACTCGATGAGGCAAGTTGCCTCAAGTCAATCTCGCGTATGCCTGCACGCGTTAAGTGCGCAGAGCTTGCATGGAACACCCTTGATGAGATGTTGTTGCACGGCGGGAAGGACGCATAAGCATGGCAGGGATGTTTTCAACAAAAGGGCGATATGCCCTGCGTGTCATGGCAGATATTGCTGCTCATGACGGCTGGGTATCTTTGGGCGATGTATCCGAAAGACAAGGCATCTCTCGGAAGTATCTTGAGCAGATCATCGCAACCATGACCAAGGCAGGCTATGTTTTGAGCCAGCGCGGCAAGGGCGGTGGCTACAAACTGGCTCGCCGTGCTGAGGAGTACACCTTAGGTGAGATTCTACGTGCTGCAGAAGGGCCATTGGCACCGGTGAGCTGTCTTGATTGTACGGTTGGCGAGATTTGCCCGCGCTCAGACGAGTGTCCTACCAAGCCGATATGGGTTGACTTGGGAAAGCTCACGAGTGGGTTTCTCGACAGCAAAACACTTGCCGACTTGGTTGTCGAAGAGCGCCACGAAGACCTGCTCTAGGAGAAGCTGCCCATACGGAGCTGCGGGTCTCCCCACGCGGAACCGCGGGTCTCCCCACGCGGAACCGCAAGCTCGCCACGCGGAACCGCAAGCTCGCCACCATGTTGCAATTATCTGATGCTGTCGTACATTGCGCTCCATAAGAACAGTGGCACCACATAGTACAATTTCACCTATTCATACACACTTTGCTCACTATTCGGACTTTATTCCAGTAAAGTCCGAATAACTTTGTTGAAGTGTATGATTTGCTCAAAATGGTTTCATACACTTTTTGCCATTTACTCGGACAAATTTTTTTCGAGTCCGAATAACTTGTAAAATGTGTATGCTTTGCTTCAAAACAAACGCAGCACTAGTACCACAGCCACAAAAGCACGGCGATGACAACACCAAACACAATGATATAAACGAGCGCCAGAGAAAGTCCCGCCCACGTTGCTCCAAAGATGAGAGCTCGACGGCTGTCGGAGTCGCCAAGCTCCTCACGCACATCGCGCAAGGGCTTGTGACGCTGCCGAGAAAACATGCCGTCGATACCGCTCATATCTGCGATGGTATACCCATCATCCTGCGACGGGATGAACGATATGTCGGGGCTGCCTGAGGCAGATGCTTTGTCCACCTGCAAGTTGTCTCCCATGGGAAGGGTTGTCTGAGCAGGTGCCGAAGGAATGGGCGATATGTCGGGGCTGCCTGAGGCAGATGCTTTGTCCACATGCGAGTTTTCTTCCGTAGGAAGGACTGTTTGAGCAGGTGGACAAACATCTGCCTCAGCTGCAACAGCAGTGGCAACAGCCTCAGCTGCAGCAGCCTCAGCCGTATGTAGCTCAGGCTTACTCGTCATACAGGTGGCAGACAACGTAGTGGCCGGGCTCGACCTCGCGCTGCTCGGGAACCTCAGTCTTGCACCGCTGCATGCACTGAGCACAGCGTGTATGGAACTTGCAACCTTGAGGCGGGTCAGCCGGACTTGGGATGGATCCTTCGAGCACAATGCGGTTCATCTTGGCATCAGGATCAGGTATGGGAATAGCACTGAACAGTGCCTTGGTATACGGATGAAGCGGATTGGCAAAGATGTCTCGCTTGTCTCCGTATTCAACGAGACCTCCCAGATACATGACACCTACCGTATCTGAAATGTGTTCAACAACAGACAGGTCGTGACTAATAAACAAGTAGGTAAGCGAATAGGTCTCCTGAAGCTCATTCAGAAGGTTGATAATCTGTGCCTGAATGGACACGTCAAGAGCACTTACAGGCTCGTCACACACCACAAACTCTGGGTTCAAAGCAAGCGCACGAGCAATACAAATGCGCTGGCGTTGTCCACCAGAAAACTCATGGGGATAGCGCTCCTTGTGGAAGGGCTGGAGCCCACAGTTATCCATGACCTCATCGATATAATCGTCAAATTGGTCTTTAGGAACCAAACCATGCTCACGCACAGCCTCACCAATAATCTCGCCAATAGGCAAGCGCGGACTCAAACTCGAGAAGGGATCTTGAAAGATAATCTGCATTTTGGTGCGTAGGTGGCGGAGTTCTTCATGCGATAGGTCATAAATCTCCTGCCCGTTGAACAAAACATCGCCACCGGTTTTATCTCCCGACAGACGAAGGATGGTTCGTCCCGTGGTTGTTTTGCCACAACCAGACTCCCCTACCAAACCCATGGTAGTACCGCGTTTGAGATTGAAGGTGACGCCATCGACCGCCTTAACCCATCCCACGACACGGTTCATAAAACCGCCTTTAATGGGAAAGTATTTCTTGAGGTCGCGAACCTGAAGGATGGTGTCGCTGTGTGCCTCGCTGTCTTGCAGAGCGGGTGCTGCTGGAGCATCTGGAGCGTAATCAGTCTTTGTTGCATCACTCATCTTGTGCACCTCCTGTAATGCCAAAGGCGCTCATATCGTCTTTTCCGTCAGCTACAGCCTGCGCACGATACTCCTCATAGAAGCGGTAGCAGCTCACGGTGTGTGTATCAGAAATCGCAATTTCACAGGGATAATCGCCATCACAAGGGGCAAGCCTTCTGTCGCAACGATCGCGGAGATAGCAATAGTTGGGCATGTTGATGGGATTAGGAACTTTGCCCGGAATCGAAAAAAGCTCTTTGACCTCGCGGCCAACCACCGGCTTTGAAGCCATAAGGCCGATGGTATAGGGATGAGCCGGATGATGGAAGATATCCTCAACCGTTCCTCGCTCAACCACACGTCCCGCATACATTACCACCACGTAGTCTGCCATCTCGGCAATCACGCCCAAGTCGTGTGTGATGAGCATGATGGATGAGTTGATTTTGTCCTTGAGGTTTCTGAGCAAATCCAAAATCTGAGCTTGGATTGTTACATCGAGTGCCGTTGTTGGCTCATCGGCAATGATAATGGCAGGTTCGCATGCGAGCGCTTGTGCAATCATGATGCGCTGGCGCATACCACCCGAAAGCTCGTGAGGAAACATCTCACAAATACCCTCAGCATTTGCGATACCCACCATCTGGATAGCCTCAATGGTGCGCTTGCGAACCTCCTGTGCTGAGAGCTCCTTGTTGTGAAGGGCAATAACCTCATCGACTTGGTCGCCAATACGAAACACCGGATTGAGCGATGTCATAGGCTCTTGAAAAATCATCGATACCACATTGCCACGCAAATCTTGCATAGCCATCTGCGGCACCTTGGTGATGTCATAGGCTTTGTCGCCAAGATTCAAGCGAATCTCGCCAGAGACAATCTGTCCCTGTGGGCGCTGGAGGAGCTGCATGAGCGAAAGCGAGGTAACTGACTTGCCGCAACCCGACTCACCTACGACACCCACGGTCTTTCCGCGGGGAACTTCAAAGCTTACGCCGTCAACACTTTTCACCGTGCCTGAGTCTGTAAAGAAGTAGGTGTGCAAGTCGTCAAACTCAACGGCATTGGCCTTGTCGTGCATCTCGGTGAGATATTCGCTTTCTGGAACGTTTTTGCGTTTCCAGCGTTTCTCAAACTCGTTGGTAATCTTGCGGTTTGCACGCGAAATCTGGCGTGACTCTCGTGCGCTTAAATAACCATCATCTCTGTGTTTTGCCATGTCTGCCTCCTAGCGCTTCATCTTGGGATCGAAGGCATCACGCAGGCCATCGCCCACCAGATTGAATGCCAAGACCGTTGCAAGCAGGCAAATGCCAGCTGGAATCCAAATAAACCAATAGTTGGTGAGAACATAGGTGTCATTTACGTCGTTGATGATGTTGCCCCACGATGCAAAGGGGAACTTAACGCCCAGTCCCAAAAACGAAAGTGTTGCCTCGGTAATGATGGTTGAACCCAAACTCATCGTCATCGTAACAATGAGCTGCGGAATGACATTGGGGATGAGGTGTTTGAAGATACGATGACTCGCACGGATGCCCGTTGCCTCGGCTGCAGTCATAAATTCCTGCTCACGCAAAGATAGAATCTGTCCGCGCACCAAGCGAGCAATGCCAGGCCATCCCAAAAAACCAAGCAACAGCATGAGATAGACCATACGAATCTGAGGATCAACGCGTAAAGCGTCCATTGCAGCACCCAAGATGATAATGATGGGCATTGAGGGTATGCAATAAAACACGTCGACAATACGCATGATGAGATTGTCTACCCAACCACCTGCGTAGCCAGAAATACCGCCCAAAATAACACCAATGAGCGTCTCGATAATCACGACGATAAAACCGATGTAGAGCGACACGCGACCGCCGTACATAAGACGCGTGAGCATATCCATGCCGTTTCTGTCTGTGCCTAAGGGATGTTCTGGTGTTGGCGATGAATAGGTGTCAAATACCTTCGTTGCAACCGACTGCAAAATGGAATAGTCGCCCTTTTCTGCATCATAGGAAATGGTGTAGTCAGCGGTGGTTCCATCCTCATCTGTGAAGCTAAAGTTGGTATCTCCCGCATCAATTGACTCGAGTAGCTCATCTTTGAAGCTACGAGACAAAAAGACGTCTCCCATGATTGCCTGAACAATATAGCGGCTTGAATAGGCAACTTCCTCGGAACCCTTGAGTACCGAGCCGCTCTCATCGAGCGTATAGGTGGTTCCCTCGAAGTCAAAACTGCTATCGCCATTGGCTTGCGCCATCAAAATCGAGCGTACCAAACCAAAGGGTAGTTGCTCGTTTGATGTCGAGGAACTCACCACGTCATAGGTTGCTATGGCAACGGAGTCGGCAGTTCCGTCACGATAGATAAGATACAAATCGTCGCTTGCCTTTTCATAGCGATAACTTACGCCTGATGCTTCAAACGCTGTGTCATCAGATTTGAGGGCAAGCACAAGCTTTGCGCGAGCGACAGCAGGAAAGTCGGCATCGTTTTCTGTGATGTAGCGAAGCTCTGTGTTCTCACGCACGGCAGCGTACTGCTTGTTTTGGTCGTCTTGGCGATAGAAGAGCTGGTCTTCTCTATAGGGACTGACAAGGCCACCTATAAAGGAAATCACGAACAGGAAAAACAAGAGGACCAG
>JAFUCQ010000073.1 GCA_017459605.1 Atopobiaceae bacterium | reverse complement strand
TCCTAAGAGCATGCTTCCTGAGGCCAAGCCCTCGAGCTGCGTCTATGGCGAGAGCGATCCTGAGTTCTTCGGCGGCCCCATTCCTCTCTCTGGTGCTGGCGGCGACCAGCAGTGCGCACTCTTTGGTCAGACCTGCTTCACCCCTGGCGAGGCCAAGAACACCTATGGCACTGGCTGCTTCATGCTCATGAACATCGGCGAAGAGGTTATCTACTCCGACAACGGTCTTGTTACCACCATCGCTTGGGGCATCGACGACAAGGTCGAGTACGCTCTTGAGGGCTCCATCTTTGTTGCTGGTGCTGCTATTCAGTGGCTGCGCGACGAGCTCCAGATCATCGAGTCTTCACCCGATTCTGAGGCCTGCGCAGAGGCTGTCGAAGACACCGCTGGCTGCTATGTGGTACCCGCATTCACCGGTCTTGGCGCTCCGCACTGGGATCAGTATGCTCGCGGCACCATCGTAGGCCTCACCCGTGGCGTCAACAAGAATCACCTCGTCCGTGCAACACTTGAGTCTCTCGCTTATCAGACCGCAGACGTTCTCCGCGCTATGGAGGCCGACTCCGGCATCAAGCTTGCAGCCCTCAAGGTTGACGGCGGCGCTTGCAAGAACAACTTCCTTATGCAGTTCCAGTCCGACATCATCGGCGCTCCTGTTAAGCGTCCGGAGTGCGTCGAGACCACCGCTATGGGCGCTGCCTATCTCGCGGGTCTTGCCGTTGGCTTCTGGGCCAGCAAAGATGACGTCATCAAGAACTGGGCTATCGATAAGACCTTTGAGCCGCAGATGGGCGAGCTCAAGAGGGCAGAAGCACTCACTGGCTGGGATAAGGCAGTTAAGTGCTCCTATGGTTGGGCTAAATAACGAGTCACGCACGAGTTTTAAACGCACGATAGACCGCAAATACCGTTAAAGGAGAATTATGCTTCCCTATATTGCTGAATTAGTTGGTACAGCATTCCTGGTCATCCTTGGTGATGGCGTTTGCTGCAATGTCAACCTCGACAAGTCCGGTATGAAGGGTGCAGGCGTTGTCCACATCCTCATCGGCTGGGGTATGGCAGTTATGGTTCCTGCATTCACCTTTGGCGCTGCTTCTGGCGCACACTTCAACCCCGCCGTAACCATCGGCGTTGCTATCCGCGGCGGCATGGACTGGGGTATGGTTCCTGGCTACATCATCGCTCAGATGGTCGGTGGCTTCATTGGTGCTGCTGTTCTTCTGGTTCTTTATCATGACCACATCGCAGAGCAGCCCGACGACGATACCATTCGTGGCTGCTTCGCCACTGGTCCGTCGATTCGCAACCCGGTTATGAACTTCCTCTCCGAGTTCTTCGCCACCTTTATCCTGGTCTTCACCCTTGCAGCTATTCCTGCAAACTGCGGTGATTCCGGTGTCAGTTGGGTTCTCGTTTACGGCGTCATCGTTGCTTGCGGCGCTTCCTTCGGTGGCCTCACCGGCTATGCTATGAACGCTGCTCGTGACTCTGCTCCTCGCCTTGCCTATCAGCTTCTCGCTCCCAACAAGGGCGCCAAGAATCCTGACTGGGCTTATGGCTGGATTCCTCTGATTGCCCCCATCGTTGGTGGCGTTGTCGCTTCCTTCGCTTACATGGCAATCTTCTCCATCGCTTAATCTAGCTATTTTTAGTAGCAAGCGAAAAGAGACAACTTGTAGTAGTACGTGCGTGACAACTGAATAGTTCGCTTAGAGAGAGGGGCCGGCAGAATTGCATACGAGATGTATGAAAGGATGTCGGTCCCTTTCTTAGTATCAACCATAGGTTGTAATGCTCGGCATAGGAGAGTAAACATATGTATGACGTAATCATCATAGGAGCGGGCGTAACGGGTTGTGCCGTTGCCAGAGAGCTTTCCCGCTACGAAGCCAATGTCTGTGTTATAGAGAGTGAGGAAGACTTCTGGTGTGGTACGTCTAAAGCACACTCCTCTATTGTGCACGCTGGCTTTGACTGCACTCCTGGCACTTTGATGGCACGCTTTAATGTCCGTGGTAACGAAATGATGGAAGATCTTGCAAAAGATCTCGAGATTCCCTTCAAGCGCAATGGTTCTCTGGTCGTGTGCATCCACAAGGAGGAACTGGGTGGACTTCAAGACCTTTATGACAGAGGTATTGCCAATGGTGTACCCGACATGAAGATTCTTTCCAGAGAAGAGCTCTTGGAGATGGAGCCAAATCTTTCTGACAATGTTGAAGGTGCGCTCTATGCACCCACCGGTGGCATTATTTGTCCCTTCAAGCTCAACATTGCTATGGCAGAAAATGCCAATGTCAACGGTGTTGACTTCTTCTTCAACACTCGTGCAGAGAAGTTGACGCGCGATGACGAGGGTCTGTGGCACATTCGCACCAACAACGGTGAGTACATCACTCGCTATGTGGTAAATGCTGCAGGTCTGTATTCTGATTACTTCCACAATATGGTTAGTGAGAACAAGATTCACATCACCCCGCGTAGAGGTGACTATTGTATTCTCGACAAAGAGACGGGCGACCTTGTGGAAAAGACCATCTTCCCGCAACCCACTAAGATGGGTAAGGGCATTTTGGTTGCACCTACTATTCATGGAAATCTCTTTGTTGGGCCGACAGCCATCAACATGGATGACGACTGCAAGGACTTTACGGCTACCACGCAAGAAGGCATCGCTGAGCTTATCGAAAAGGGCGGCATGTACGTCAAAGACCTTCCCATTCGTAAGGTCATCACTTCATTTGCAGGCAACCGTGCCCACGAAGATGGTCACGAGTTTATTTTGGGTGAGCCCGAGGATGCCCCGCACTTCATCGACTGCGCCGGCATTGAGTCTCCGGGTCTTACCTCGTCTCCCGCTATCGGCGAATACATTGGTGAGATGATGCGTGACATGATGGGTCTCAAAGAGAAGGACAACTGGATTGCCACGCGCAAAGACGTTGTTTCTACCGAGGGCCTTTCACTCGAAGAGCGCAACGAGCTCATCAAAGAGAATCCCGCATACGGCACCATTATTTGCCGCTGCGAGTCAGTCACCGAGGGTGAGATTCTCGACGCCATTCACCGGCCGCTTGGCGCCCGTTCACTCGATGGCGTAAAGCGTCGTACTCGTGCGGGTACCGGACGCTGCCAGGCTGGTTTCTGCTCACCGCGCGTTATGGAAATCTTGCAGCGTGAGCTTGATCTGCCCATGGAAGAAATCACTAAGACGGGCGGCAAGAGCGCCATGGTCTTCGGCCGCACCAAGTTGGAAGAAGGTGCCCGATGAAAGCTTATGACATCGTAATCGTTGGTGGCGGCCCCGCTGGCCTTGCAGCAGCAGTAGCTGCTAAGCGTGCTGGCAACGACTCCATTCTTATTCTCGAGCGCGACCATGAGCTCGGCGGCATCCTCAACCAGTGCATCCACAATGGCTTTGGTCTACACACCTTCAAAGAGGAGCTGACCGGCCCTGAGTATGCGTCTCGCTATATTGAGCAGGTAATTGAGCTGGGGATTGACTACAAGCTCAACACCATGGTCATGGACATCTCCCAGGACAAGGTTGTTACCGCCATGAACCGCGAAGATGGCATGTTTACCATCCCGGCAAAGGCTGTCATCTTGGCCATGGGTTGCCGTGAGCGTCCGCGTGGTGCTCTCAACATCCCGGGTTATCGTCCGGCTGGCATTTATTCTGCAGGTACTGCCCAGCGTCTCGTTAACATCGAGGGCTACATGCCGGGCAAAGAGGTGGTTATTTTGGGTTCCGGCGACATCGGACTCATCATGGCACGCCGCATGACTTTTGAGGGAGCTAACGTAAAGTGCGTGGCTGAGCTTCTGCCATTCTCGGGCGGTCTCAAGCGCAATATCGTTCAGTGTCTCGATGACTATGGCATTCCTCTGTTGCTCTCGCACACGGTGGTCGACATCGAGGGTCGCGAGCGTGTTGAGGCCGTTACCATCGCTGAGGTCGACGAAAATCTCAAGCCCATCCCGGGTACCGAGAAGCGCTACACCTGCGATACGCTCATGCTCTCAACCGGTCTTATCCCCGAAAACGAGCTTTCGCGCAGCGCTGGCGTTGAGATGAGTCCCATCACAAGCGGGCCTCTCGTCAACGAGAGCTTTGAGACATCCATTCCTGGTGTCTTTGCCTGCGGAAACGTTCTTCACGTTCACGACCTCGTTGACTACGTCTCCGAAGAAGCCGACAAGGCCGGCGAGCACGCTGCTGCCTACGTTGCAGCAGATGGAGCTCTCGCTGAGGGCGGAGAAGAAGTCAAGGTTGTGGCTGAGGGTGGCGCGCGCTATACCGTACCCACAACGGTCAATGTTGAGCGCCTGGGCGACTCTTTGACTATCCGCTTCCGTGTAAGCGGAGTCTTTACGGGGTCGTATGTCAATGTCTATCTCGACGACGAGCGTATTTCTCACAAGAAGAAGCGCATTATGGCTCCCGGAGAGATGGAGCAGGTTGTTATTCCTAAGTCGAAGCTCGCAGAGCACGCCGACTTGAAGACCATTACGGTCAAGGTTGAGTCGGAATAGCGGAGGTGCATGATGGAAAAGAGAGAACTCACGTGCATCGGCTGCCCCATGGGTTGCCTTGTCACCGTCGAGATTGACGACAATGGTGAGGTTGTTGGGGTTACCGGTAACACCTGCAAAATTGGTGACACCTATGGTCGTGAAGAGGTAACCAATCCTACCCGCATTGTTACCTCGACCGTCATTATCGAAGGTGCAGAAAAGACGAGACTTCCCGTCAAAACTGCATCGAGCATTCCTAAATCGGCAATTTTTGATGTTATGGACGTCATTAATCACGCACATGCCACGGCACCCGTCAAGATTGGCGATGTTGTGATTGCAGATGTGTGTGGCACCGGCGTCGATGTCGTGGCTACCCGCGCAATCTAAACTTGCGCTGGCAGAGGGGTTTTATAGTCTGAGAGTTTTTATTGAAAGGGGTTAGTTCTATGAAGAAGATTATCAATGCAGTCGATCAGGTAGAAGAGCAGATGATTGAAGGTCTGTGCAAGGCCTATCCCCAGTATGTAACTCGTGTTGGCGATACCCACGTTGTTGCCCGTACCAACAAGAAAGAGGGCAAGGTTGCTCTCATTTCTGGCGGTGGCTCTGGCCACGAGCCCGCTCACGGCGGCTATGTAGGCGAGGGCATGCTCGACGCCGCTGTTGCAGGTGCTGTCTTTACCAGCCCCACCCCCGATCAGGTGTTTGAGGGCATCAAGGCTATTCAGACTGACGCTGGCGTGCTTATGGTTATCAAGAACTACACTGGCGATGTTATGAACTTTGAGATGGCAGCCGACATGGCTCGTGACGAGGGCATCAAGGTTGAGCAGGTAGTTGTTGCAGACGACGTTGCTGTAGACGGCTCTCTGTACACCGTTGGTCGCCGCGGCGTTGCTGGCACCGTGTTTGTACACAAGATTGCTGGCGCTAAGGCCGAGACTGGCGCTTCTCTCGAAGACGTCAAGGCTGTTGCCGAGAAGGTTATCGACAATGTTCGCTCCATGAGCATGGCAATTCGTCCCTGCACCGTTCCTGCAGCGGGCACCCCTGGCTTTGAGCTTGGCGAAGATGAGATGGAAATCGGCATCGGCATTCACGGCGAGCCGGGCACCCACCGTGAGAAGCTCCAGGAAGCAGATCAGATTGTCGACCAGCTCCTCGAGAAGATCCTCGCAGACCTCGACTTCACGAGCTCTGACGTTGCTGTCATGATTAACGGCTGCGGCGCTACTCCTTTGATGGAGCTCTTCGTGGTTAACAATCACGTGGCAGACGTTCTTGCAGACAAGGGCGTTAAGGTCTACAAGACCTTCGTGGGCGAGTACATGACCTCCCTCGAGATGGAGGGCTTCTCCATTTCACTGCTCAAGCTCGATGACGAGCTCAAGGAGCTTCTTGACGCAAAGGCTGACACCCCGGGATTCAAGGTGATCTAACTTGACAAACAATGCAAAGGTTGTAGAGCTGCTCAAACAGATCAGCGACAAGATTGACGAGAATGCCCAGTTCTTAACCGAGCTGGACGCCGCAATAGGCGACTCTGACCACGGCATCAACATGGCTCGTGGCTTCAAGAAGGTTGTTGAGGATTTGCCTGGTGTTGCAGAGCAAGATATTGGTGCAATCTTGAAAAAGGTTGGCATGATTTTGGTCTCAACCGTGGGCGGTGCCTCAGGACCTCTCTATGGCACGGCGTTTATGAAGGCTGGTGGAGTAGTATCTGGCAAGATGGAGATTAACGCCGACGATTTCCTCGAAATTCTCGAGGCAGGCATTGGTGGCGTGCAAATGCGCGGCAAGGCAGAAAAGGGCGAGAAGACCATGCTCGATGCAATGCTTCCCGCACTTGATGCCATGAAGGCAGCAGGAACTGCTGACACCCGTGCCATGCTCGATGCTGGTGTTGCTGCTGCCAAGGAAGGCGTGGAGTACACCAAGACCATCATTGCTACCAAGGGTCGTGCGTCCTATCTGGGTGAGCGCTCCATCGGACACCAAGATCCAGGAGCTACGAGCTTCACAGTTATTCTCGAGACGATTGCGGAGGCCTATTAAACTATGGTTGGTATCGTCATCGTTTCTCACAGTGAGACGCTTGCCAAAGGTGTCGTAGAGTTCTGCCGCATCATGGCTAAGAACATTCCTATTGAGGCTGCGGGTGGTCTCGACGACGGAGGCATTGGTACGAGCTTTGAAAAGATTATGGGTGCGGTTGAGCGTGCCCAGCAGGGCGACGGCGTGCTGATTCTTATGGATTTAGGAAGCGCTGTTATGACCACAGAAATGGTCTTGGAGACGCTCGGTGATGACACCGTACACATGGTTGATTGCCCGCTCGTTGAAGGTGCCATGGAAGCAGCAATTCTTGCTGAAGGTGGCATGGATGTCTTGGCAGTGAAGGCTGAGGCAGAGAGTGCGCGCGAGGTAAGAAAGATTAACAAGTAGTGCCTGTGCGCTGACGTCTTGTGCCCAGCTCTGACTGTAGAGCACACACGAAGGGCGGCCCTTTCGAGGGTCGCCCTTTTGCTGTAGTGACACCTTGTGGCGTCTTAACGCTCACGCTTTTTGGGCGAGCTTGTCGCAGGAGAGCTTGCCGTAGGCGAGCGAGCCCTGCTCGGAGCCCACCGCTTTTCGCCAGAAGCCCACTCCCATGCTTAGTAGTCAGCGTAGCGATCTACTACCAGCGTGTTGTCGTAGTAAATCTTGTCCATCTCTAACAGCTTGAGCTTTCCGCCTGTTGCCTCGACAATACTCACTGAGCAGTTGTAGGGGACGTGTCCTTGCCAAAAATCACTCGGGTCACGGTAAAGCTGATTGAGCATGGCGCGCAAAGCCACGCCATGGGTAGACACTAAAACGTTGTGGTAGTCTCGCCCTGCAAGCTCATGCAAGAAATCCTGTGTGCGAGAACAAATCTCATCAATGCTTTCGCCACCGGGAAAGCCATCAAAGATGAATGGATTGTCAAAGAAGGTGTGAATGAGTTTCTCGGCATCGGGCTTGTCAGTTTTGATGGGATGCCCCTCGTAATCGCCCATGTGAAGCTCCATAATACGGGGGTCTTGTTGCAACTCAAGATCTGAATTGCCACTTGCCTCAAGAACGGCAACCGCTGTTTGGACAGCTCGTTTCAAAGGACTCGACACGGCTGCATCAAAGCGAATACCTGCAAGACCAAGGCCAGTTTGATGGGCAAGCTCAATGCCGTTGTCAAGCAGTTCTATGTCAGTTTGTCCCTGCAGTGTGCCGCGGACATTTCCCATGGTTTCGCCATGACGAACAATATAGATATGCATAGAGAACCCCTTTCACCACGTCATAGTCTAGCGCGGACGTAGAAAAAATGCCGCGGGGATGCGCAGTGGTGAAGCTTCTGTGTCAGAATGGGTATTCTGCGTATAATCCTAGTAACTTACTGGTATATAGGTAAGAACGTTATCAACCACCAGAGAAAGGTGTACACATGTTTGAACAAGACGCACTTGCTTATGGATTCGACGCCCTTGAGCCCTATATTGATACGCTCACCATGGAAACCCACTATGGTAAGCACCACAAAACCTATACCACCAACTTCAACGCCGCTGTTGAAAAGGCCGGTCTTGAGGGAAAGACAGTCGAGGAAATCTTGGGGTCGCTCGACGAGGTATCCGATACTGCAACAAGAAACGCCCTGAGAAACAACGGTGGTGGCTTCTACAACCATAACCTCTACTTTGGCATTATGTCACCCGAGCCTGCTGAGACACCCACTGGTGCGCTGGCTGAGGCCATCGAGCGCGATTTTGGTGGCGTCGATGCCCTGAAAGAGCAGCTCACGGCCCTTGCTGTTGGTCAGTTTGGCAGCGGCTGGGCATGGCTGAGCACAGATGCTGATGGCAAGCTTGTGGCTACCAATAGTGCCAACCAAGACAATCCCATTTCGCTGGGTGAGGGAACCACCCCAATTCTCGGCATCGATGTGTGGGAGCACGCCTACTACCTCAAGCACAAAAATGTTCGTCCCGACTACGTTGCAGACTTCTTCAAGGTGCTCGATTGGGACAAGGTTGCTGAGCGCTATGAGGCAGCCACACAATAATGAGTTCGCACCGCGCTTGCACTGCGCTTACACCACGCTCGCATCGCGGCTGCACCACGCTCGCATCGCGCTTGCACTGCGCTCGCATCGCGGCTGCACCACGCTCGCACCGTGTAACTACAAGCACATCCAAGGCGTACTCTCGATATTAAATATATAAGGTGTCGCTTAAGGCGGAGATGAGAGCTCTTCTCATCTCCGTTTTTGTTGACGAAAGTCCTCTCATTAC
>JAFUCQ010000072.1 GCA_017459605.1 Atopobiaceae bacterium | reverse complement strand
GCTCGCAATGCTTCTTGACGAGTGGCGCTTGGGTCCGCTTGCATATGAATTGCTCTTTGCGGCAGCTCGAAACCCCATTGACTCACCTTTAGGAACCGCAGCTCTTTTACCTCGCTTGCTGGCAAGCAAACTCAAATCACTCGAGCAGCTTGCCAGCAGCTATCCGTACTTTTTTGTCTCGTGAGCTTGGGCCTTGTGCTGCTATCGCACCCATAGAGAGTACGGCTCACTGAAGTGTATCTGCGACTCCTTATGACACGACGCGCAAGGACAGCTCTTTCAGCTGAGCTGCTGATACCTCTGAGGGAGCTGAGCTCATAAGATCTGAGCCCGAGCTTGTCTTGGGAAATGCCATAACCTCGCGAATGGAGTCGGCACCACTCAATAACATGCACACACGATCAAGACCCAACGCAAAACCACCCATGGGAGGAGCGCCAAAGGAAAGCGCCTCGAGCAAAAACCCAAACTGCTCTTCTGCAGTTTCATCGTCGATACCCAAGAGCTTCAAAATACGCAGCTGCAGGTCGCGGTCGTGGATACGAATACCGCCGCCGCCCGCCTCATAGCCATCCATAACAAAGTCATAGGTATAGCTGCGAACCGCAAGCGGATCAGTCTCGAGCAAATCGATGTCCTCGACATAGGGTTGAGTGAAGGGCTGGTGTTCTGCTGCATAGCGCTTGGCATCTTCATCCCAATGTACCAGCGGAAAATCTACCACCCACAAAAAGTCGTGACCGTCTCGCTCAATCCCTAAGGCATCAGCCATGTGTGAGCGCATGCCACCCAAAATGCTGTCAGCCATCAAGCGTGACTCAACCGCAAACATGACAAGGTCTCCTGCCTCAACATCCATCTCGGCTTTGAGAGCTTCCATCTCCTCGTCTGAGAAGAATTTGACAATAGGGCTGTTAACCGACCCATCTTCACGAAACGCAATCCATGCCAAACCTTTGGCGCCAAACGTAGCAGCCACATCGGCAAGCTTGTCGATTTGTCCACGCGGCCACACACCTGCGCCTTTTGCATTGATGGCCTTCACAAACAGGGACTCATCAGCAGCAGCTCCGGCAAAGAGCTTGAACTGTGACTGCGCAAAAATGTCAGTCACATCGTGAATCTCCATGCCAAAACGGGTGTCGGGCTTGTCGCTGCCGTAGCAATCCATTGCATCCCAGTAACTCAAACGACGTAAGGGCAATTCCATCTCAACGCCCATGCTTGCAAAGGCAGTCTGCAAAACTTCCTCAAGCTCACCGATAACATCGTCTTGATCAACAAAGCTCATCTCAATATCAACTTGGGTGAACTCAGGCTGTCTGTCTGCTCGCAAATCCTCATCGCGGAAGCACTTTGCCACCTGATAGTAGCGCTCAACGCCACCTACCATGAGCAACTGCTTGAGAAGCTGCGGCGACTGAGGCAGGGCATAGAAACGACCCTCTTGCATGCGGCTCGGAACCAAAAAGTCACGAGCTCCCTCGGGAGTAGATTTGAACAGGATGGGCGTCTCGACCTCGGTAAAGCTTCTGTTATGAAGCGCCGAGCGAATGGCAAAGCTAAAGTCTGAGCGCAGCTTGAGCGCTTTTGTCATCTTGGGTCTGCGAATATCAAGATAGCGATAGCGAAGACGCACGTCTTCAGAAAGGTCCACATGATCTTCAATCTGGAACGGCGGCGTCACGCTTGTATTGAGCACCTCAATTGACGACGCCAAAACCTCAATCTCGCCCGTCTCGAGATTGTCGTTTGTCATACCCTCTGGGCGGTGGCGCACCGTTCCACGAATCAAAATTGGCCACTCAGAACGAATGGTTTCTGCAGTAGAAAAAGCCTCACTTCCCGAAAGCTCGGGGTCAAAAGAGACCTGCGTCACCCCTGCTCTATCGCGCAAATCAACAAATATAAGGCCGCCGTGGTCGCGCCTGTGCCAAACCCAACCGGTGAGTGTGACCTCTTCACCGATGTCTGAGGCTCTCAGAACTCCGCAGTCATGAGTGTGTAAGCTGTGTGTGGATTGCATACCTATTCCTTTTCTCTGTGGCGTCCCGTGCCGGTACGGACGCTGGTTGACAGATGGCACAGCTGCGTAGACAGCACAAGCCGCGCACACGAGGAGTCATTGTACTACGATTGTGGTGCTGCTGAGACCATAAGCACAAGTAAGTGTCCTCAAGAAACAGCAGTGAAACCTTTAGCAAGCCACGGTATGCGCACCACCACTATGAAAGGACCAACATGGGATACAAGGCTGTCGTGTTTGACCTTGATGGAACACTGGTAAACACTTTGCCAGACTTAACTCACGCAACAAACACGGTGCTGGAAGCACGTGGCTTTGCAACTTACACGTCAGACGAGGTTCGTATGATGGTGGGAAATGGTACGCGCCGTTTACTTGAGCTTGCCAGCCCTGACGGCAGTCCAAAAGAGGTCATTGACGAACTCATGGCCGATTATCTCCCCGAGTATTATCGTGTCTGTTGTAACGAGAGTGTTCCCTATTCAGGTGTTGCTGAGTTGCTGGGTCGACTCAAGGCGGCTGGCATCAAGCGAGCTGTTGTTTCTAACAAACCACACGAATGTGTCCAGCGGGTCATGAATCATTACTTCGAAGATCTTTGTGAGTTTTGCCTTGGCGCCCACGACGGTCTGGCGCGAAAACCAGCCCCCGATGGAGTCTATCGAGCACTCCATGCTCTGGGGATTACTGACGTATCTGAGGCAGTCTACGTGGGAGATTCTGAAGTTGATGTAGCCTGCGCTCGCAATGCTGGTCTCGATTGTGTGATTGTGAGCTGGGGTTTTAGGGATGTCGAAGCCCTGAAAGACGAACCTGTCACCATCGTTGATGATTGTGATGCTCTCGAGCGTGTTATCACAGGAACTGACCGATAGACTAAAATTCACGTTCGCTTACCTATTGCTTGCGAGTAATTGGATTAAGCACTGCTCGAAAGGGCTAAGATAGCTGTATTCCGTTAGGCAGTCGCGTAGGAAGGACGACTATGGGAAAAAGGGCAGAAGAGGTTCTCGAGCTTCCATCTTATGAAGCCTTGGACGAGTATCTCCACGTCAACCACTCTGTTTATATGGAGGTCGCTGACAAGTTGTATTACTTGACAGATGTCAACTTCCAGTATTGGCGTGCACAGGACACCGCCGTACTCAATCACAAGGGCCACTACACCGACTGTTCCGATTTGTGCCCCACCTTGTCAGAATTTTTGTCCATCCCCTTTGTGGACGGCAAAACCATTGAAGAGGTTTTTGATGAGGCTACATTCTACGCCTCACTGAAAGATGTCAAGGACTAGTCCTTACATTTTTGATTTCTATGAGTCTTTGGCGCATCTCCTGTGAGGTGCGCCTTTTTTGTTTGGTGAGAATTGCCACGGCGAGAAGACCCTGTGAGCTTGAGCTACACGGTTGCCCTGTTCGCGGTACAGCAAAGCAGCCCTGATGCATACGCACCA
Organism: Atopobiaceae bacterium; assembly: GCA_017459605.1. GTDB lineage: Bacteria > Actinomycetota > Coriobacteriia > Coriobacteriales > Atopobiaceae > RGIG4373. Next base: position 17,460 of record JAFUCQ010000072.1, on the reverse strand, counting down.
AGGCTGCTTACTGCGAGCCGTTTGGTATTCTCCGTAACCGCGTACTCTACTCCGTTACTCAATCAAGGCATCAAGCTCGTCTGCGTTGGCATCTTCACCCGCGATTTTTCGAGCGGCGCGTTTTTGATACATCGCTACCATACCAGCTGATTTCTTGATGGCTTGCAGGGTTCCTGCTCCACCAACACAACCACCCGGGCAAGCCATGCCCTCGAGCAAATAACCCGGATATTTGCCTTTGATGGCATCTTTGAGCATCGCGCGGCAATTCTCAAGACCCTCGGCAGCTTTAACATTAACCTCCAAATCAGGTCTGAGCGACTTAATCTGATTCACAACAGCGTTAGCGACACCTCCTGATACCGCAAAGCCACGTCCATCAGCACTCGCCTCATCAAAGTCTGAGTGACCTGTACCATCGACCTTGGTATAGTCAATCTCTTTGCACGCAAGCATAGCTGCAACCTCTTCAAAGGTGAGCACGAAGTCGACCTCAGAGCGAACACTGCGTCTCATAGCCTCAAGCTTTTTCGCAGCGCAGGGTCCCACAAACACAATCTTTGCCTTGGGATGGTGCTCACGGATGAGACGCGCCGTCAAAACCATAGGCGTCAAAGCCATCGAAATGCACTCTGCATGCTCCGGGAACTCCATCTTTGCCATAACCGACCATGCCGGACAGCAACTCGTACCCATGAAGGGCAGCTTTTCTTCATCAACTACCTCTTTGAGATAATCATTGGCCTCTTGAATAGTACAAAGGTCAGCGCCAACCGCGACTTCTTCAACACCAGCAAAACCAAGCTGGAGGAAAGAAGCCTTGAGTTTGTCAACGTTGCCTTTGCCACCATACTGCCCAACAAACGCAGGAGCAACCGCAGCAATGACTTCTTCACCCGCATTGATGGCCTGAATAACCTGATAGAGCTGGCTCTTGTCGGCAATAGCGCCAAAGGGGCAGTTCACCAGACACATACCACACGACACACAGCGATCGTAGTCAATATCAGCTCGGCCATACTCATCGGAGCCGATGGCATCCATACCGCATGCATTTGCACAGGGGCGCTCATGATAAACGATGGCACCATAGGGGCACACTTGCTTACAGCGACCACACTGAATGCACTTTTCCTGATCGATATAGGCTTTGCCTTTCACAAATGAAATGGCATCTTTCGGACAAATCTCACGACATGGGTGAGCGAGACAACCGCGGCACATATCGCTCACTTCATACATATCGTGTTTGCAGGAGTTGCAAGCAAACTTGATGATGTTGATGAGCGGCGGCTGGTAGTAGGTTTCAGCTTTGGCGGCATCGGTCACGCCATCAGAAACATTTGCCGGACGGTCAACGCCCTGAAGCGGAAGTCCCATAGCAAGGCGAATACGCTCGCCTACAATGGCGCGCTCGAGAAAGACACTCTCACGATACGTTGCCACATCACCAGGAATAATATGGTAAGGCAGCTCATCAAAGTCACACTGCTGGGAGCTACCCTCATAGGCAAGCTTGGCAACCTCTAAAAACACACGACGACGAATATCGGTGAGGTTTGTATAAACCCCACGCATGGTATTACCCCTCATATACCCCTCCTTTATCGCGGGCCTATCCTCCCCTAGTACCCGTATATCCATCCTAACGCATGAAAGCGATTTCTAATAGGAGTTCAGCCAAATGGGAGGATTATTTGTTCTTAGCGGAAGTTCTTATTTCGCCTAACACCACCCGAGAGATAAAACACTCAACGGAAGCAATAATCGTGCTATCCACAGATTTATTAAGAGAGTCTTGGTGAAGCTCTTGGTGAAGCTTATTTGATAAATTCAGTGATTACTCGCAAAAGCGCAACAAATGTTTATAATGTTTCCCGCGGCACAATTATCTGCCGCTCATGCGCCCGTTCATAGGTGTAACTCCCGCCACTCCTATGAGCTGGGCACAGCGAGGGGTCAGATACCTGTATCTGACCCCTTTTTACACTCATTGGTATTTTCACATCTGCAAAGTTCACATCTGCAAAGCGCGTGCCATAACACGCATGAGTAAGCCTGCCCTGACACCCCTCAGGCATGCCGTATGCACGTGCCACACACTGTTAGGCGAGTCGCTCCGTGAGATAAGCCACGATATCGTCTCGCTGAACAAGCTCTTGCTCATGGCTTTCCATATCACGAACCGTAACGGCATTGTTTTTCATCTCATCTGCACCAACAATGATGCACAGGCAAGCTCCGAGCTTGTCGGCCTGCTTGAATTGGCTCTTGAGCGAGCGTCCTTGGGAGTCAAGCTCGGTTCGAATACCTGCGCGTCTGAGCTCAAGCGACAGCGAAAAAGCCTCAGCTGTTAGCTCTGAGTCTGCACACGCCACATACACACCCGTTGCAGCATCGCCACTCAAGCTCTTGCCCAAGCTCTCCAAAGCAAGCACAATCCGCTCAAAGCCCAGCGCAAAACCAACCCCAGGTGTTGGTTTTCCACCCGTGAGCTCAACGAGGCCGTCATAGCGTCCTCCTCCACCGATGGCACCAACATCCTCTGCTCCACAAACATCAACCTCAAAAACAGTTCGGGTGTAGTAGTCCAGGCCACGCACGAGCCGGCTATCCTCTTCGTACGCTATCCCAGCTCTATCAAGATAGGCTTTGACCTGCTGATAGTGTGTATCGCACTCATCACAGAGATGATCGTCTACACGTGGCGCATCTTCCATAACAATACGACAGGCAGGATTCTTGCAATCAAAGGCACGCAATGGATTGAGCTCAGCTCGCTCAAGGCAGTCATCGCACATTTTCTCTTTGTGCTCGAGGATGAACGAGCGAACCTGCTCACGATAAGCAGGACGACACGCCGCATCTCCCATCGAATTGATTCTCAACTTTACGTCTGTTGACTCAAAACCAAATGCTTTGAGCACGTCCATAAACATGACAATAACCTGCGCGTCTGCAAGCGGGTCTGCTGCTCCAAAAAACTCTACGCCAACTTGGTGAAACTGCCTCAAACGCCCCTTTTGAGGGCGTTCCCCTCGAAACATAGCACCGGCATACCAAAGCTTGGCAGGAGATGCTCCTTGAGGAGCCAAGTTGTGCTCAACAACTGCGCGAGCAACACCAGCCGTTCCTTCGGGGCGAAGCGCCATGCGTTGGCGCGGCTTGAGACCTTCTTCACTTCCCCGTGCAAATATGTCCTCGAGAAGAGCTCCTGAAAAGGCGCGGAACATCTCTTTGCGCACAACATCGGTCGACTCGCCAATGCCATGTACAAAGGTTCCGAGCTGCTCAAGAGCGGGTGTCTCGATCATCTCAAAGCCATAGGTCTCAAACAATGCGCGCGAGCGCTCAACCATGGTTTGCCACGAACGCATAGAATCACCAAGCAGGTCTTCCATACCTTGTATTCTTTGTGCCAAAACAACTCCTTAACTATGCACTCCTACGAAGCGCACAAACTCCGTTGTGTGACCATCTTACGACAGCAACACAAGCATAGACATTCAGCTCAAGGCTATGCCCCGTACCAGCCGATACCTTCTGCTCGCCAACCAAGGGACACAAGCCAGTCATTCTCGGCCTTATTGATGGTGTAATTGTGCGTGCCCGTTCGTGCGTTGGGATTGTACTGCCGATAGAGCGCTACAGTTTGATTGTCATCTGAATACCAGCCAATTCCCTCGTATCTCCACCCCTTAATGACCAGCATGTTGCGCTCTGCGGCATTCATGGTGTAGTGGTGATCGCCCGCATTGGGATTGTAGAGACGATATACCGGCGTCTTAGACGTGGTGGGAGCATGCCAGCCCACACCCTCATAGCGCCATCCCGCAGCCAAGACATTGGAAAGCTCGGCTTTATTTGCTGTATAGAAATGCTCGCCCGAATTAGGGTTATACAGGCGATACATATCGTTGACTACCATTTCTGGAATGCGAATAGTGGTCGTTGCATCTGCATACGCGGTCTTGTCTCGAGCAACTGCCTTGATTGTTACCGTCTTTCCCCGCCATGCATCTTGAACGTCAACAACAAGACCCGTCGGACCTTTTGCCACAATCGTGACTGATTTTCCCTCCACGCTGAGACGATAGCTCGTCTGGTCAAGCACCTGATTTCCATCTTTGATGAGAACCCATAGGGCGTTTTCTTCATAGCTCACATCGAGCGTTACCTGCTTGGGAGCAGCATTTGCCACCTGCGGAGCTACCATCATGAGCAGCAGGACAACGGCAGCAACAAGACGACGCATCCTATTTCTTAGCATTCCAACCTCTTTCTTGCTCTTACGCGTGGCGTCTTTCTCGTGTTTTCTTGCCACGTGTCCCCACAGTACAAATGCGGGTGTGCTGAGGATACGTGCTAATCGCAGATTTTGTACACCCATCCGTGCGTATCCTCAATTTCACCAGATTGGATAGCTGTCAGCGTTTCACGCAAACGTGTCATAACGGGGCCTGCTTGTTCGCATCCATCTTCAAACTCAACATGGACATCCTCAGACTCAATCCTTCCAACAGGCGAGATAACAGCAGCCGTTCCGCACAGACCACACTCGACAAAATCATTTGCAACCAGCTCAGAAAGAAGCACAGGACGCTCGATGACCTCCATGCCCAAATCCTGAGCAACCGTCACCAAAGAGCGACGTGTAATAGACGGCAAAATTGAATCCGTGTGTGAGCGCGGAACTACGAGACGGCCTTCTCGATTAACGAGCAAGATGTTTGCTCCACCGGTCTCCTCAACATAGCTGCGCGTTTGTGAGTCGAGATAGAGGTTTTCTGCATAGCCATTGGCGTGTGCCTGCTCATAGGGATACAAGCTCATTGCGTAGTTAAGGCCAGCCTTGATATTGCCCGTGCCTCGCGGAGCTGCGCGATCATAATCTGCGATGGTAATGGTAATGGGTTTGGCGCCTCCCTTGAAGTAGGGGCCAACCGGTGTTACCAAAATGCGGAACTGATACTCATCAGCAGGGCGAACCCCAATGACATCTCCCGACGCAAACATATAGGGGCGCACATAGAGCGACGCTCCAGAGCCAAAGGGAGGAACCCATGCGGCGTTTGCCTCAACAACGGCCTTAACAGCCTCGATAAAGCGCTGCTCGTCAAAGGTAGGCATGCACAAGCGACGTGCTGAGTCTGCCATGCGTTGTGCGTTCAGATCTGGACGAAAACACACAATGGAGCCATCTTGTGCCGTATAGGCTTTGAGACCCTCAAATATCTCTTGGCAATAGTGAAAGATTCCAGCGCACTCAGATAACGTGATGGTGTGATCTGGAGTAAGACGCCCTTCTCCCCACGAGCCATCGGCATAATCACACACATAACTCGCATCGCACGGCATATAGGAAAACCCAAGCTCGCCCCATGCGATGTCCTTTTTGTCAACCATGTCACAATGTCCTTTCATGAGTGTGTTCATTCAAAACGCACTGTTACAATGTACAACCTTAGCAACAACACAGAGTCCACGGCGCAGCTTTTTTATGTGCTTGAAACCAGCAGCAGAAAAGGAATGTCTATGAGAATGTTCAGAAACGATTACTCTGAGGGCGCCGCTCCCCAGATTTTGCAGGCGCTTATCGACAGCAATGCCGAGCAATGCGTTGGCTATACCGAAGGAGACCCCCATTGTGAACATGCGCGCGAGCTTATCCGCAATGCCTGTGGCCGCGATGACGTTGATGTTGAGTTTTGCATTGGAGGCACGAGTGCCAACATCGTTGGTGTAACGGGTTTGCTGCGCGACTGGGAAGGTGTGATTTGTACACCCGATGCCCACATCAATGCTCACGAAACAGGTGCTATTGCTGCTTGCGGAAGAACTGTCTTGCCCACCCGCGATACCGATGGCTTTGTCTCGGTAGAAGAAGCCGAGCGCGTCTGGCGCGTACAGACCTCAACGGGACGACACATGACGCTTCCTGCTGCTATCTATATCTCAAACACGACCGAGCTCGGAGGTGTGTGGACCGCCCAGCGCTTTGATGCCTTGTGCGACTGGGCAGACGACCATAACCTTCCTGTCTATGTTGATGGAGCTCGTCTGGGTTCAGCTCTAACCTCAGAGGAAAACGATTTATCGTTAGCTCACATTGCACAACGCGCAAGTGCCTTTACCATTGGAGGCACCAAGTGTGGCCTGCTCTTTGGCGAAGCAATGGTAATTGCGCATCCACGCCTCAAAGAGTCCTTCGGCTACCTCATCAAAGAACGAGGCGGACTCATGGCAAAGGGTCGTTTGCTGGGAGTTCAGTTTGAAACAGCTTTCTCAGGAGGGCTGTACTGGAAGCTTGCTCAACACGCCAATCAATGTGCCTGCGCCTTGCGCGATGCACTTGTTAGCATTGGACTCAAGCCCTATGGTTCCTCAAGTTCTAACCAGCAGTTCTTTGTGATGGACAACGCCATGGCCGAGAAGGTTGAAGAAGCACTTGGTTGTGAGCGCTGGCTCGAACTCGATGACAAACATCGTGTTATGCGCTTTGTCTGCTCATGGGCAACAACCATGGCAGATGTCACCGAGGCGGTCTCCTACATCGCATCACTGTAGGGCTACCCGAGATGCAAGATATCCGCACCCATACACAGCCTTTCAGACAATCCGCAGCGAAGCGAGGACGTCTGAAAGGCTGTGTATGGATGCGGTTTATTCTGCGTATCAGACAATCCGCAGCGAAGCGAGGACGTCTGAAAGGGAGTGTATGGGTGCGGTTAGTCTCTTGTCCGCACGCATTGCAGGCGGCTCCTACTGGCGGCGATAAACTGCCTGCTTGTCCTCAAGGAGTGCCTTTGCTTCTTCCCAGTTGGCATATCCCGCTTCAATGAGTTCTCGGCGGCGCTGTTCGACATTTCCCGCCTCATCATCATCGACAATGCTGTGGCGAGCATACTCACGCATAAACGCATACACCGTACAGCTGGGAGGCCAAGCCACCAGCGTTTCACTCAACCACACGATATTGTTTGCCATATCAATCCGAACCAAGCCATCATGCATGGTGATAACGCGATAATCAAAAGTTGGCACATCTGCTATACCTGCACGAGCAAGGGCTTGTGTACAGAGTTTTGATGCGTTACGAGCAAGGATTTGGTTTGCCCATGACAAAAAGGTCAGGCGCCTCTGATCAAAGTTTCCCGTTTGAAGAACATAGAGCTCGATAAGACCAAGCTCGCTGTCGATGCGCACGCTGGTGTTTGCCCGTCCTCGCGAGGCCTTTTTCATACCCTTGCCCTGCCGTATCGGATACACCCGAATCATAAACGGGCGTCCCAAAACATACGCAACATCACCCGTTTGATAGCGGCAGGTCTTTTGTGGGCCTTTGGCATTGCGCTTAATCATCTCATTTCTCATTTGCCGCACGTCACCCAATCGACGTGTCACAAAATCAATAACCTGCTGATTGCTCAGCTCTTTGTTCACGTGTACCGTTGGCGCTGCATCGGGGGGAGCCAGACTAAAGTACACCTCGTTGGCTTCAATGCGCTTGACCTGCGCTGTTACTCCGTCAAAGTTGATTGTGTCAATGCGTCCCTCAGAATCGTCGGGTATTTCATCGGTTGACGAATAGGTTTTTCTCGCATCCTGCTCCATGAGATTCCTTTCAACACATCACTTCATGCACCGCAAAGCGTTGGTCGCATCAGTCCCTCAAATACGCACGGTGCAACGTTTCATAGACTGCACGCGCCTCACCAAGATGAGAGCGCATGAGAGAAATGCTTGCAATGTTTCCTGCCTCGTAACACGCTGCTGGCAATACGCTGCCTTTCAACTGAGCTTTTCTCATCAGGGTCACGTGAGGAAGAAAGCTCTTCTCGTCATAGGAAAAGCCTTCCTCAGAGAGTCGTGAGCGAAGCTCATGCGCAAGCTTCGATAACTCACGAGACGGCTCAAAACCCTGCCACAAAACTCCTGCATGCTCTCGACCAAAGCTCCCCAAAGCTGCCAGCTGAACCGAAATAGCGCAGAAGTCCTGGGCTGTTGCATCGAGTAGGTCTTCGAGACGATTTACATCTTCAGCTCGGCACTCTCCCAAAAAAGCGAGTGTCACATGAAAACTGTCAGGCGAAACATAGCGTCCACGTATCGCCGAGCGCAGATTGGCAGATGTTTCTGCCAGGGCTTCACACAAACGCTGGTCAAGATTTGCTGCGATAAAGAGTCTCATCAAGCTCCACTTTCCGATAGCTTTTCTGTGCCTTGCCATCTTGCTTTCCTGTATCTAGCTATCATCCTACGCTAGGAGTGCAGTTTATTCATAGCAAGTTTTATCTAAAGCTTGAAATCTGTCGGCGAACCACGTACCATAGGTACGCTTTGAAAGAAGCGCAAGCCAGCTTAGCTCAGTTGGTAGAGCACATCACTCGTAATGATGGGGTCATCGGTTCAAGTCCGATAGCTGGCTCCAGAAAACGCAGGTCAGGGGCTTGTAGTCCCTGACTTTTTTGTTTTCCTATGGCATGTATACGGCTTTAGCTCTGGTGTTTTAGCCTTGACCTTGCTCGACCTCTTTAATCTCTTCTTGTGAGGCTTCATTGAGCATATACACATCAAAAGCGGCCTCTCTCGGAAGCTGAATCTCAAGACGGCTAATCTTGTCAAGACAAACCTGTCCCACTTCCAAGGACAAGTTAAAGACGTGACCACCAACCGAGCGATCCTCAGAAATAAAGTGAAGGTGCCAACCAGCCGCATTGATGCCATCCATATAGGCCGGATAATACACGCAGATCAGCGTTCCTTTGATATTGGTATACGAAAACTCACGTTGGGTGGTACTCAGCAAATCTTTCAACGTCACGTGTTGTGTTTGAGAAGCCGATTCTGAACGAGCAAAGACTTTTTCAAACGTTCCATCAATTCGTGCCACATGCATGCTGTTGAGACCAAATCCCTCTTCGATTCTCAAGTTGAGAATATCTTTGAGCTCTTCAATGCTTGCAACGTGCTCGAGGTCAAAATACATATCACCCTCAAGATATGCGAGCGATGCAAACGGCACACCATCATCTGCTGAAGGAAGCTCAACCGTACCATCGCTCAACGCCCGATAGCAGATGCCGTCAATGACAATCATCTCTCCATTGACACCCTCGAACGTTCCGAGTCCCGTGTTGCCATGTTCGATGAGCTCACCGACCGTTACAACAGGTCGTATGTATCCTTGTGCCAAAGCTTGCAGCGTTGAGACCTGATACATTGAACCGTACTTGGTGCCGTTATCCATGCTCTCCCCCTCTTGTACGCGATCGTCCCGTATTAGTATGCGCTAAAATACGATACAAAACCAGACAATTTGCGATTTAGGCGGATAACAACAAAAACAGGGCCGACCACCATGGTCGACCCTGTTTGCTTGTATCGTGTCAGGGATGACGAGCAGACACCAGAGCTTTCTTTCATCCCCAAGCGAAAGAGCCTTCCTATCCAGCGACTTTCTTAAGAAGCCGCTTGGGCTCTTTCAAGAAGCCGCTTGGGCTCTTTCTTATCTCACATCCAATTACGAAACGAGTGAGAAGATGTTCACGGATGCATTGGAAAGCAAACCGTTCACATACTCAGTCCATGCAGCACTGGCGTTCGATGACTGCTGAGAATACTGCGAGTAAGCAACGTAGTAGGCGCTCTCTGCCTGAGAGTAGGTTGCAGAATCTGCGCTAAAGGTCTCGGTACCCAATGCCTCGTAGAACGGACCATCCTCGCGAGCCCACTTGTTGTTCGCGCTATCCCACTCATCGCCGAGAAGCTCCACGATGTAGGCGCCATACTCGGCAGTTGCTTCGCCTTCTTTACCTTCTTCTGGGGTGGTAGGAGCATCGGGCATGGTGGAGTCGGGCTGATCAACTACCTCCTCGTAGAGCTTGCGGGTAGCACAGGACTGCTCAAGGGTCTTCTTCACCTGATCTTCGTCCATACCATACTGTGATGCAATGGAGGAGTAATCAGACGTACCCATGTATTCCTCGGCATAAGCCGTGATGTCGCTCTCACTTACCTTAATACCATGTGCCTCAACATCTTTGGCGAGAATGGCATTGCGAGCAAACGACAGCACAGCGTCAGCTGCCGGAAGCGAATAGTTGCCATCTTCGGTCTTGCTTGCCTCAAGGCTCGAAGCAGAAAGAATTGCATCACGAGCAGAGATGTCGGTCTGCTCGCCGTTATAGACAAAGCTCGCTACTGCATTGTCGAGCTCAGCCTCGGTGAGGGTTGTTTTGCCTGCAAGAGCACTGGGATTTGCCTTGACGATGCCTTTGAGCACAAACATGCCCAGCAAAGCACCAACCACCAATCCCAACAACGTGAGAAGCACAGCAGCAAGCGCTCCAATACCACCTTTGGTCTCGTTCACAGCACCACCGTGCTGTGCCACATTATTGTCTGCCATAAGAAAACCTTTCTATCTTGTTTTGCCGTGGCTGTTTGAACCCTTTGCACAAACAACCTGACTCAGTCTACTACTGACCGAGCTTAATGGCACTATCCCCACAATTCATCTACGATACTTTGACTCCAGCTGCCGTCAAAACATCCCGAGAAAGACTGCGAATATACCCGCGCCCATTATCTGCATCAAAGCTCATGCGCTCAACCAAGGCATCGCGAGTCTCAGAAGAAATATCACCTTGTGCGAAGTCAACAAGAGCCACCAGCATCTCGCGATACTCAGTATCGCCGTGATAGCACTGAATTGCCTCGTTCAAAAGCGGCCAGTGCTCATCAGATGCCGCCGGTGACTGCGCACCAAGGGCTGCCAACAGGCGAAACGCTGCCAAGCGCACTACCGCTGCGTTTTCGTCGAACAGCGCCGCCTCTGCTCCTTCTGCTGCAGAAGAGACGTCTGCTACCTGTGCCTGACACATGCAGGTGAGAGCATCGAGGACTTCCCAGCGAGTTTGGGCTTCTGGCCGAAACAGCGCATCAATGAGCTGCTCGGCATAATCAGCCAAAGGCTTGGGATCGTCGAGGGCTTGTTGCGCTACAACGCGTGATGCTTCCTGACGACGTCGGCGGTTTGCCCCAGCAAGGCTCTCAACAGCCTCTTCCAAGCTCATGCTCATCTCTTCTGCCTCGGTGCTCTTGTGCTCTTCAGTTTTTTTCTTAGCCATAGGACTCCCCTTATCTAGTCGCAAAAGCCGTCAACCATAAAGGTTCCGCTTCGCGCATCCCGGTGAATTTTTATGAGGCGATAGCTTGCTGCCTCTTGAAGCAGGTTGGTAAACGAACGATAGCCATAGCTGCCTTCAGAAAACTGAGGGCGCTTCCTTCGCATGGTCAGTTTGAGAAGCGATGCAAAAATGGGCCCTTCGTCTTCTCGCTGGATTGCTTCGATGGTCTCGAGCAAGAGCTGATAGCAGGGGCGTTTTTCTTTTGAGACCACCGTTTCGTACTCAGGGATTCCACCTGGGCGAACAATATCCTCATAGAAAATAAACTCATCGCAGTTCTCGGCGAGCAATGAGCTTGTCGCATCTTTCATGCCCACGCCAATAACACGCTTGCCCAGCTCTTTGAGCTTTGACACGAGGGGCGAGAAATCTGAATCGCCCGACAGGATAACAAAGCTATCGATATAATCACGAGTAAAGCAAATCTCTACGGCATCGACCGCCAAGCGAATATCAGCAGAGTTTTTGCCGGTAAATGCCCTATCAGGAATCTCAATAAGCTCAATCCCGAGCTCATGCAAAGGCGTTACCGCATCCTCAAAGCGCTGCCAATCACAGTATGCACGCTTCGAGACGATACGCCCTTTGTCTACGAGACGCTCAAAAATCTTTTTCATGTCGGGCATCGCACCAGCTTCTTGATGCCCGTTTTTCTTTCTCTTACCTGTGCCAAGCGCAAGGTTCTCATAGTCTATAAGAACTGCCATTGAGCTTTGTGACAGGTTCAAACCGTTTTCCAAATTAGTCGTTTCCCTTTCATGCCAACACAACTCATTGCACTTATGAGGTGGCAGAAGCACCGCGTTTTACGCGACGAGCAATTCTGTCTGTCAGTGATGAGTGTTGACGTCTATCATTGCCCCAGAAAATGAGGGCTACCATACCCGGGCCTACGTGAGCGCCAATGGTGGGTGATACCGCTCCACGTATGACCGCGAGCTCCTCACAACCCGGCTCTTTACGGATTGCCTGCTCGAGCCAATCTGCATCTTTTTCTGCATCAGTCGACACAATGGCTATGGGCAGGGAACTGTCTCCTGCAAAGTTCTCCCGAAACTCGTTCACCATGGCACGCAATGCCTTTTTGCGACCGCGACACATGCCTTTAAGCGTGAGAGCTCCATAAACATCGTAAGAAAGCTCTGGCTTGACATCGAGCTTGCCTCCTACCTGCGCTGCTGCTGGAGGAATACGACCTCCTCGCGCAAGTGCATCGAAGGTATCCAAGGTAAAATAGCCATGGACAAAGTACTTTGCTTCATTTGCCCAATCAACGATGTCTGATGCAGGCATACCAGAGCCAGCAAGACGCACACATTCGATGGCCAAAAGCTCAGCCGCTGCTGAAGGGCAGCAATTGTCGATAACATAGAGCTCAAAATCTGGATAGCTTTCACGCACCTGCTGGGCTGCATCTTGTGCTGCATAGATACTCGAAGACAAGCCTGCCGTAAAGCCCAGATAAATCGTAGGCTTGCCACGCTTGGCGCAGGCTTCAAAAATCTCAAAATAACGGCCAGGAGTTACTGCAGAGGTCGTGACCTTCTCGCCAGCACGCATACGCTCATAAAAGTCATGTGGCGTCATGGATTGCCAGAGGTCAGAAAGATACTCTGTATCGTCTATCACAAAGGGAAACTCAATAACCTCAACGCCTAATTGACGTGCGACTCCTGAGGTGAAATCACCACAGGAGTCCACGATAATATGACAGCTCGAACGCGTTTGGTAACGGCTACCAAACGCCGCTACCGCGTCTTCGCCATGTTGATGAGCAGAAGTTGTACTTTCGCTAGCCTGTTCGTTGGCTGAATTTTGCTCTTCTTCTTGTTTAGTCGTCATCCTCTTCCTCAGTCTTTGGCTTGATGAGCCCATATCCGCCGTCGTTTCGACGATACAAGACATTGACCTCATCATCCTCAATGTTGGTGAACACGAAGAAATCGTGCCCTAATAAGTCTATCGCTGCGAGAGCCTCAAGCTGGCTCATAGGAGTAAACTCGATAACTTTCTCACGGACGAGCTCGTCGCTATCGTCTTCAACTAAGAGCGACGCAAGGTCTGCAGAAGAGCTTTGAGGCGGAGTTTTCACGCTCTCGCGCTGACGGCGGTCAACAATCTTGGTCTTGTACTTACGAAGCTGGCGACTCACCTTATCTGAGGCTTTATCCACGGCAGCAAAAATGTCGGCATCGGAGGTTACCACGCGAACAACATTGTCGCGGGCAAAGACGGTTACTTCAACCAGAGCACTCTCAGGATTGGCACGGCCCTTCTCAGCGCGCAAAACCACGTCACATGACATGGGAGTTATATCAAACACTTTGAGTGCGTTTCCAATCTTTTCATTCACATGCTCACGCATTGAATCGGTCACGGTCATTTTACGTCCTGATACCTTGATGTCGACCATGGATCCTCCAATCAGATTCTTTGCGGACTCCCCTGTGGTATCCGCCCTTCTGAGCCTGCTTTGCACTACACCAAAGCGAGCTTATAGTGCTCATACCCAATGTCTGAAAAATAAGCCGAAAAGATTGGGCTAAATAGGTCAGCGTGCAATGTGTCTCGTGAACTGCAAAAAACAAATGGCTGCGGTCCCACCCAAAGCGGCTGCGGTCCTACTCAGAATGGCTGAGACGCCACTCGGGATGGCTGAGACGCCGCTCAGAAAGGCTGGGATAGCGCTCAGGATGCTTCGAGTCCTACTCATCCTCATCGTCATACTCGGCGTTGTTTGAATAAGTATTTGCATACACTGGCTCATCTTCTTCGTCATCGTTGTATGCAATTGCAGAGGTGTTCGTAGCGGCGACGCCATCTCCATCGTCTTCATCTGCACTATAGGTTGTCGAATAATTGTTGGAGTATGAGCCGGGATATTCACTCGAATACGTACCAGCGATTGGTGGGTCTGAACTTTGAGAAATGTTTGTCACCGCATTGGAGCCAGCGCCGCTTACATTTGTTCCTTGAGCAATCTCTGATGTGGAATCGCCTGCACTTACAGCGCTCAAGTCTACCGTGAGCCCCGTGACAAGGCTTGCTACCGACAACTGTGGCAGGCTTCCCACCCAGCGACGTCTCACTATGCGAAATTGTCCGTTGGTCGAGACGGTATCGAGTGCCTGCTGCACGGCCATCTGTAAGCTCGCATTATCAGAATCGATGGCAATGCCAATGGGCTGTGGTCGCACAAATGCCCCACAAAACGAAATGTTTCCATAGCTTGCCGCCAAGTAAGCGCCTTGATACGAATCGCACAGCACGTAGTCAACACTGCCGCTATTCATGGCCTCGAAAGCTTGATTGAGTGTTGGAAACTCCTTTTGCACACAGTTGAGCTTTGCGTTTTCCAAAATGCGCTGTGACACTGACGAAGCCTGAACTCCAATTGAGCGGGCATTTAAAGTTGAGACATCCACAATATCTGTCGAGGAGCCCCGATGAAACAATGCTGAGCTTGTCTCGGCATACTGACCAATGAGCGTAAAGCCCTTGCCCTCATCTTTACGAGCACTCATCATGATGTCGCAGCCCTTATCTTGAGCATCATCAAAACCGCTGACAGACACAAACTCAAGCTTGAGTCCGAGCTGGTCTCCGATGGCAGCCGCAAGATCTATGTCGAGGCCTGAAGCCTGCTGAGAGATGTCATCGATGTTTTGGAAGGGCAAGCTTGTTGTTGTCTTAAGTCCAACAACGAGCTTGCCTTCTTGGTTCAGTGCGGGAGGGGTAATCTTGGGACTGGTTGCCTGCTCAATTCGCTCACGAACCTCTCCCACCGTGGGAAGGTCGGGATAAAAGCTGCAACCACTGATGAGGATAGCTGTGCCCAATAAGCAACTCATCACAGCAGTCCAGATACGACGCTTCATATACATAGCCTTTCAGCTCTCGTGCACATAGCTGTCTCTCCCCAGCTGACCTGGTTTTTGACCCCACACTCGCGTACTGGAACCCTCGCTCAGACACGCGCAGTGCCCTCACTGATAGCTCTCTCGCTCGCAAGGCCAGTTTGCCTTTAAGTCAACGAGCGGTACGACTTGCTTCTAGGACGAGCCATGATCGCTCATGTGCGCACACATGAACTTACGTGGATCCTTTCGACCTCGTCTGCCTTGGACTAGATAGCGCAGTTTGTGCGCCATCGCAACCACAGACCTGGGTTGAGACGCATCGATTATATCAGCTTGAATCACTTAGGTGCAGCAATCTGACTTTCAACTCAGCTCACCACACCCGAGTTACGCATGCCGCACTCACCTCTCGAGCTCCGCGGTCGAGAAGCGCCTGAGCACAGGTCTTGAGCGTAGCCCCTGTGGTACATACGTCGTCTACCAGCAGAAATGACATGCCCGACACCTCACCCACAACGTGACAACTCCCCTGTAGATTTTGTTGTCTGAGTTCGCGACCAAGAGAGCGCTGATCTTGTGGACTCAAACGTGCGAGAGCATCAACGAGGGGAAGTCCGAGATAGCCTGCAAGGAGTCTGGCAGGTATTTCCATGTGGTCAGCACCTCGGCGAGCGTAGGCTTCTGGCGTTGCGGGCACAAAACAAACAGCATCGACAGCGTCTACATCAAAGCGAGGCCTACCATCAAGGGCAGGCCACGATGCCGCTTCTGTCAGCGCAACTTCAAGCGCACACGCCAAGATGGGAGCGAGCGCTCGCTCTCCTCCGTCTTTGTACACCCTGATGGCAGAGGCTGCTGCGTCTACGTGAGACCACGCACATATAGTGGTTCTGAGCGGCCAGTCTCGTGCACACTCAGTACAGTTCATCCATCCATGCGGCGCCCCACAAACCGGACATGCCGTAGCTTGGACAATCCACGGAAGCTTTTCTCGGCACGTCTCACACAGCAATTCCTGTGGAGCCTCACAACCAACACAACGATGTGGCCACAGCAGCTCTAACGCGGCATCTTTCCATGAGAGCTCTGGGGCGTGTTGAGAGCTGGAGGAGTCTGGGATGTGATGAAGCCGACAGGAGTCTGGGGCTTCACGCGACCCGCGACCTCGGGCTTGACTTTGGCTCCAATCCCAGTCGTGAGCTCGACTTTGACCTCGACGTTCAAACACCGTCATGTGCCCTTCTCGGGCTGATGAGGAAAACATCTCAAGATATTTTACCCGTTTCGGCACAAATTCACCTAAACTTGCCATGGGCACTATACAAGGGGTTACAGGGGTTGAAATGAATATCAATGATATTGCTGGACTCGCAGGAGTCTCTCGCAGCACGGTTTCGCGCTTCCTCAATGGTGGCTATGTAAGTTCTGAGAAAGCAGAGCTTATTGGAAAGGTCATCGAGGAGACGGGCTTTGTTCCGTCAAGTCGTGCACAAACGCTGCGAACAGGAAAAACCCATCTGGTCGGCGTCATTATCCCCAAGATTAGTTCGGAGACTATCAGTCGTGAGGTCGCGGGCATTTCTGATGAACTGCGTCAAGCTGGCTACTCGTGTTTGCTGGCAAATACCGACAACGACGCCGAGGTTGAGCTGTCCTACCTGCGCGTTCTCAACGAAAAGCGCGTTGATGGAATCATTCTCATTGGTACGCTGATGACGTCGTCTCACCTCAATGCTATTCGCAATCACAGTGTGCCCGTTGTGGTGTTAGGTCAGCGCTCTGACACCCAGTCGTGCGTGTTTTTTGATGACTATGGGGCTATGCATGCAGTGGCGACAGAGCTTCTCAAAGGAGCTTCTCATCCTGCGTTAATTGGAGTCACCGAACAGGACGAGTCAGTTGGTTTGCTGAGAAAACAAGCTTTTCTTGATGCTTGTGAGGAGGCAGGCATAGAGCGAGATGCCACAACGATTGTTGAGTCTGGCTTTGACATGCTTGACGGCAAAGAAGCCACCATGCGCTTGCTTGATGAGCATCCCCGCATTGATGCGATAGCCTGTGCTACTGACACCATTGCAGTAGGTTGCATGAAAGCTCTCTACGACCGTGGAATTTCTGTCCCTGATGAGATTGCCGTAAGCGGTATTGGTGATAGCTCATTGGGAGAGGTTATGCAGCCACCGCTGACCACAGCCCATCTTCACTACGATGAAAGCGGATCAGAAGCTGCTCGCTTGTTGGTGAGCATGATGAGAAACGGCCACGGACCACGACGCGAGCTCAAAATGGGATATCGGCTCGTTGTGCGCGAATCCACTCGCAGCTAGGACCTGTGTGTGCTCGGCTCGTATGTTCGCGAGTGCACTCGCTCAGCGTCCACCGGCCTGACACCCTCGCCAGTACGTTCG
>JAFUCQ010000071.1 GCA_017459605.1 Atopobiaceae bacterium | reverse complement strand
GGTAAATGAGACTCCCACACAAGTTGTTTCCATGCTCTTATATAGAACGGATGTTCGAAATCGATAGCATGAGGATTCGGCTCATCGGGAGTGTCGCTTGGGTCTGTTGGGGATAGATCCTGGTCTTGCCAATACAGGTTGGGCTGTCATAGAGACACGGGGCAGTAGCGCTCGTGCTCGTGCGTATGATGTCATTAGCAGTTCGGCTGATGAGTCTCTCGATGTGAGACTTGGTCGTATTTATAACCGTATCGGTTTTGCTATTAGAAATTATGAGCCCGATTGTGTGTCTATCGAAAGCGTGTATTTTGGTGTCAATACCCGCTCTGCCATTTGGACTGCCCATGCCCGAGGGGCTGCTATTGCTGCTGTTGCTTCTGCGGGACTTCCGCTCGGTGAATACACTCCCATGCAAATCAAACAAGCAGTTGTCGGTACGGGAAGTGCCGATAAGCACCAAGTAACCTACATGATTCGCTCTATTCTTGAGCTTGACCATGACCCAAAACCAGATCACTGTGCAGATGCTCTTGCTGCGGCCTTGTGTCATGCAAACCTGAGTTCAACACTTGCTACGGCAGAGCGTCAATCGAGACTGGGCATAACCGAAGGGATATAGCATGATTGTTCAGCTCACCGGAACCATAGTAGAGCTTACTCCGAGTCTTCTCGTGTTAGATGTGGGTGGCGTGGGATATGAGCTTGGTATTTCGTCAACTACCGCGCAAGACTTACCGGGCCTCGGTGCTGCCGATGTGCGCGTCTATGTGCGCATGGTGCTTCGCCAAGATGCAATTTCGCTCTATGGCTTTTCTTCTCGACAAGAACGTTCGCTGTTTGATCACTTGACTGCCATTACGGGAGTTGGCCCTAAACTTGCACTCGCGGTTCTTTCGAGCTATAGCCCATCACAGCTTGTTGAGATTGTGGCAGCAGAAGATGCAATGCGCCTGTCGAGTGTGTCGGGAGTTGGCAAAAAGACTGCGGGGAGAATGCTTCTTGAGCTCAAAGGAACCTTTGCTAAGGATATTGAGCTGGCAACTCTGGCAGGAACTCCTGTGCCTGCCGTGCCTGAGTCAGCTGATGCAGGGATTGAGGCAGACGTTATAGCTGCTCTTTTGTCAATGGGCTTTACACCGCAAGAGGCACAGCTGGCACTCGAAGGTCATGAGGAGTCGGGGGCATCGAGCTTGCAAGAGCTTGTGGGCTATGCCTTGAGACGTTTGGGGAGTGGTGCATAATGTGGGAGGTCGACCCAAACAAAGATTTGTGGGAAGACAAAAAGAATGCTCCTCGAGGGCCTCGAGATGTCAGTGCTGAGTTAAGCGCAGCAGATATCGAGGTTGAGCATTCATTGCGTCCGCAAACACTCGATGATTATTGTGGTCAAGAGCGTGTACGTGCGAATCTGCGCCTGTTAATTGAGGCTGCACGTTCGCGCGGTGAGTCCCTTGACCATGTGTTGTTTTCAGGCCCTCCTGGGTTGGGAAAGACAACCCTTGCCAATGTTGTTGCCCATGAACTGAGCAGCAAAATCAAGATTACCAGTGGCCCTGCCATCGAGCGTACGGGAGACCTTGCTGCCATTCTCACCAATCTTGAGCAGGGCGATGTCTTGTTTATCGATGAGATTCACCGTTTGAATCGAGCAGTTGAAGAAGTTTTGTACCCTGCCATGGAGGATTTCTATCTCGATATTGTGATTGGTAAAGGGCCTGCCGCGCGGTCTATCCGTCTCGAGGTGCCACACTTTACGCTTGTTGGAGCAACAACACGCACGGGGCTTTTAACGGGACCCTTGCGCGATCGCTTTGGCATCTCGTTTCGACTCGATTATTACTCAGTAGAAGAGCTGATTCACATTGTGGAGCGCTCCGCAGGCATACTGGGCGTTGAGATAGACGAGCAAGGCGCTGCAGAGATTGCCAGCAGAAGCCGAGGAACACCACGTCTTGCCAATCGTTTGCTCAAACGCGTGCGCGACTTTGCTCAGGTCAATGCTGCAGGATCCATCAATTGGGAGATTGCATCTGAGGCTCTGTCGTTTTTTGAAATAGACGAGCTGGGACTCGATTGGATGGACGTCAAGGTGCTCAAAGCCCTTACGCAGACTTTTCGAGGAAGGCCCGTCGGGCTAACAACAATCGCCAGTGCTGTTGGAGAAGACCCATCAACGCTTGAGGATGTGTATGAGCCCTATTTGTTGCAGCGGGGTCTCATTGTGAGAACTCCTCAGGGCAGACTTGCCACGCCTGCAGCATTTGAGCATTTAGGAATTGAGATTCCAAGCTAAACTATGAAATGTTCAGGCTACTTGCTCAGGCTACTAGCTCAGGATACTTTCTAAGGTCACTTTCGTTTTGCAATGGGACAGGTGGAGATGCTATGTTGCACAGAGACTACTTACTCAAAGTCATCAAGGAGTTTTCAACAGCGGTATCCAAAGCATTAAGAAAAGCATTGCTTGGAGATGCACAAGAACAACCAGCTGAACAAATTGAGATTGTCGAAGCTGAGCTTGGGCGCTTGCTCGATTTTGACCCAAAGACTGCGCTTGCCCTTGCTCCAGATTCACTCATCATGGTGCTCTCTTTGTCGGGCGTGGGAGAAGCAGTGTCACAGCATATCGCATGGACTTTAGATAAGCTCGCTGATGTTTATGAGAATCAGGGAGATCCTGTTGCTCAGGTTCGCCGTGAGCAAGCCTCAGCAATCGCGGAGCACTTTGGATTTAATCTGACAGAAGCTCCCGAGGGTTTTGAGGAGCTTGCTGAAGAGCTGCGTTAAGTTCTCAAGGGATTACAACGCGTTGGTATTGAGCGTATCTGCAGGTACCAGATAGCGCTCTTGTAGTGCTGCTCTGCGTTTCTCGTTCAGACCGTATTCTTTTTCAAAGTAGTGGTCATAGCTGCCATACTCTTGCAGAATCTCTTCGAGTACGCGCCTGCCAAATGACTCAACCACTCCCTGACTTGCGGGCAATACTTCTTTTAGGCGAGGCAGTAGACGCACGATTTGCTTGTTTTTTCGCTGAGACTCACTAATGGCTTGATGACGATAGCGGTTGGTGAGCATATAGTCTGCAACTGCAGTGTCTTCATCAACACCAAGGGCAAGCAATATCAACATGGCAAGGGCACCGGTGCGGTCTTTTCCTGCCGTGCAGTGAAAAAGCAATGGAACATTTTCGTGCTCAAGTTGGCGAAATACCATGCGATAGGCAAGGTTGTGAAATGCCAAAGAGGCATAGGTTTCTGCCAAAGTTGAGGCAAAAGACTCCTCAGGATCATCGTCGACGCGGCGGGGGTTTCGAAAATAGTTGACCATAGCGGTGGGGGCCATATTGACTTCTTTACCATCAGCATCCAGAGCACCGCTCATACGAACGCGAAGCGATTTGGCAATGTAGGGGTCGGGTAGTTTGTCACTCTCTTTAGCAGAGCGCAAATCCACAATGAGTCGCAGCTTGAGGGCTTCGATGCGTTTGAGCTCATCGGCGCTCGCCTCACCAAGGGCTCCGCTTCTGTAGATAACGCCTTTTTTGACAACGCGACCATCAGAGCTGGGATATCCTCCCAGCTCACGTAGGTTAAGACCGTCGTGAAATCCAGCAACATATCCAGTGAGCTTGTGAAGCTCCATACACACCTCTCAGTCAATCTCTGCTTTCAAACAGCTACGACTATACCAAGAGCGCGAGAGTCATTTCACGGGAGAGGCTTGAGAGTTACTGAGAGTTTTGTTTCTCGAAATGAGCACCTGTGCTTCTCGAAAGTTAACAAGCTATTGCCAAGCAGGATTTTGGCGGACTTCTCTAGCTATGACTTAGTGCTTGGGGTAAACTAGTCCCCGTGGCTATTTGGTCATACAGGTATCGCGCGTAAGCGCAGTTCTAGCCCCGCGGGGCACATGGAAGAAAGGCACGTCATGGCTCAGGGTACTGTTAAGTGGTTCAATCCGGACAAGGGTTACGGCTTCATCTCTCGTGAGGATGGAGATGACCTCTTTGTTCACTTCAGTGAGATTCAAATGGATGGCTTCAAGACACTCGATGAGGGTCAGGCCGTAGAGTTTGAAATCACGACAGGCCAGAATGGCAAGCTGCAGGCTTCAAACGTTCAGAAGATTTAGTAGCTCGCTAACACATCAAATTCTATGTGGCAGAGGAGGTCGTCGAATGACGGTCTCCTCTTTTGACATTGTTAGGAGAAACAATGGACCATCTCGTGCAAAAAGCTCAAGAATACGTTGATGAGGTTTGGGAAGACCTTGTTGCAGACATTGGACGCCTCGTGGCGATTGAAAGTGTTGAAGATTTGGGACAAGCTAAGCCGAATGCTCCTTTTGGTCCGGGACCTCGTGCTGCCCTTGATGAAGCGCTTGCTATGGCAGGGCGCCTTGGTCTTGATGCTCACGACTGTGAAGGATACCTCGGCTATGCAGATGTTGCGGGTGCATCAGACAAACAAATAGCAACCATTGCTCACGTTGATGTTGTTCCCGCCGTTGCAGGCGACTGGACGGGACATCCCTATGTCATGGATCGCCGTGATGGTTACCTCATTGGGCGCGGCGTCATTGATGATAAAGGCCCCTTTGTACTCTCGCTTTATACCGCACGCTTTCTTAAAGAGCGGGCTGAGGAGACCGGCAAGCCCTTGCCCTATACGCTTCGTTGCATCATAGGAGCAAACGAAGAGACAGGCATGTCAGATGTTGATTACTACCTCGAGCGCTATCCGCAGCCAGCATTTTGCTTTACACCCGACGCCGAGTTTCCCGTTATCCATGGTGAAAAGGGCATCTATCACGGATACATTTACTCAGCTCCCATAACTGATGGCGTGATTGAGTCAATCGAGGGTGGAACCGTTCCTAATGCAGTTCCTGGACGAGTAGCTGCAATTGTTCGCTATGAAGGCCCTGAGCTCCCCGAGGCACCGAGCATCACACTCACCACGCTCGATGATAAGCGCATTCGCATCGAAGCTGTTGGCAAGGGTGGACACGCTTCAATGCCCGAAGATACCGTCAATGCTATTGCAATTCTTGTTGACTATCTGCTCGATCATGAGTTGTGCAACGCTGACGAGAAAGCATTCTTAGAGTTTGAGCGCCAGCTCTTGCCTCACACCGATGGATCAGGAGTTGGTCTTGCTGCAACTGATGATAAGTTTGGACCTTTGACCTGCGTTGGCGGTGTTATTGCGGGTGGCACCGCTCGACCTGAAGATAGTCGCATTGTACAGAGTTTGGATTGTCGCTATCCCACAACTACCTCGGGCGACAAGATTACCAAGACCATCGCCTCGCTGGTAGAGCCCTTTGGTGGAAGCATCACGTGTACTCATGATATGGTTCCGTTCTATACCGAGCCAACGTCGCCCGAGATTGCGACCTTGGTTGATACCTACAATGAAATTGCGGGTACCAATGACCAAGCGTTTACCATTGGTGGCGGAACCTATGCGCGCCACTTTGCAAATGCCTGCGCGTTTGGTCCCAATGTGCCTATGGACCAGCTGCCCGACTGGGTGGGTCCTGAGCACGGTGCCGACGAGGGTGTGAGCGAAGACCAGCTCAAGCTTGCCCTCAAGGTTTACATTGTGGCAATTTCGCGTTTGATGGAGCTTGACCTCTAAACGGAGCTCCTACATGCGCAAACAAACGGAGCGCACATACGCAACTCAGATACAACAGAGCAGCCAGAAGTAATACTGAGCTGCTCTGTTTTGTCCCTCTGTTGATATCGGTCTGTTGTTAACGGTCAGTTTTTATCGGTCGGGTTCTCGCTCAATTGAATTAGCGATGCCAAAGATGATGTCATCTCCGGTGAGTTGTCCGAGCAAATAGCTCAAGTTGCGAGCAGCACCAAAGAGCTCGGCGTCAAGCGCTCCGCGCATGCCCTCCTCGATGGCACAGCGAACCTCTGCCACGGGAGCTAAGGGTATGCCTGCTTGGTCGAGGTACTGGTTAATATCATCGCTGGTCATGTAGGGATCGAGGGGCTCGTTGTCCCCAAAAAGCTGATGGCGCTCAAACATGGCAATGAGGGCAGACCCGCCATTTTGTTTAATGCACTTGCGATAGCAGGCATCTGCGAGCTCTTTGTTGTCGAGCTTGTACTCCATGAAAGCAAGACGGTAGTAAATGTGGGCAATTGATTCTGGTTCATAGGCACGCTCAAGCAAGTCGATGAGGCGCTGAGCTGCACTTTCGTAGTCTCCGTTTTCCTCGTCACAACGAACGAGCATCAAGTCTGGTCGCACATCATAGGGAGCAAAACGGTGCGCTTCATCTGCCCACTGGCGTGCTCGGTTATAGTTTTTGAGGGCGATATAGCAGCTGCTCAAAATGAGCATTGCGTGATAGTGAGAATCGGGCAAGAGAGTAACGTGGGCATCTGAGCTGTTTTCGCTTTCAAGATGTGAGCGGTTAAAGAGCGTTCGCTCAGCATAGTTTGAAAAACAGCGCCACGTGACCTGTTGGTTGTCAAGATACAGTCCTGTGGACCACAGGGGAGTGAGTGCGGCTTCGAGAATCTGGGCAGCACGGCGATGGTCGGGACTTTTCTGATAGAGCAAGGCGCTTGCATCGCGCACGGCTTTGCTGATGTCATCTCCCGAGACAAACTCATCG